>JAADDB010000205.1 GCA_013154135.1 Chloroflexota bacterium | reverse complement strand
GGTCTCAGACCCGCCCCTACCATTCCGTGTGCATCCGCGTTTATCCGTGTCCTATGAGCCCCCGGAGGGAACTTCACGAATAGAGCCGGGGGGTTCGGCCTCGGGCGAGACAGCAGCCGGAGAAATCCGCGCGCCCTCGTAGCTACAACTGCCATTGACTGCTCCACGCACCCAAGAGAGGGTACACCTGCGGGTCCGTGTACCGGGCGGGGAGGAAGGCCCGAGCGTACGAGGGCACCTCCTCGCCCAGAATGTGCGCGGCCAACAGATCCCCCGCGCCACAAGCCGCCATGATGCCGAAACCCGACAGCGCACCAATGATGTACGCTCCAGGCGTGGACATGGGCCCAATGAGGGGGAGATTCTCCTCCGTCTTGGTGTAATACCCCCCATCCACAACCGGCTTAGGCGCTCGCTCCCAATACACGCGCAGACTCGGCACCAGGGTCGTCATCCCCCGCAACAGCACATCGGGCAGGAGAGGGTCGAATTCCAGGGGAAAGCGAGGCACTGTCCGCGTCACGTGGTAATCCCACAACATGAGAAGCATCGTGCTCTCCCCGCCACCCTCCGGCCGCACATGCGCCCCCGCGGGGAGCTCCTCCACCAATCGCCGGGTCTCCTCCCCCTCGGCAAGGAAAGCCCGCTCCTCCTCGTCCCAGGGAATGCGTTGCGGATCGCTCCAGATGAGGAGCGGTGCATCGCGGGGGAGGATGTGGCGATAGTCGTTGAACGCGAGCTTCGCGTGCTGTTCCCAGTACACGGGGATCTCTTCCCCCAGGAAGCGGGCCACATCTCGGACAAAGGGGCCGGCCGCGTTGACGAACACATCCGCGGGCAACAGAAGCTCCTCCGAGTGCGTGCGCACGCGCACCTGGTGCACCCTCCCGCCTTGGGTCATTACCCCCACCACTTCCCCCCGGAGCAAGCGGACCCCCTTCTCCCGCGCGGCCTCCAGGAGCGTCATGCCCAGCTGTTGTGCGCTCAGCCATCCCGCACGGCGCACGTGCAGCACCAAGCGGGTGTTCGGGTTGAGATAGGGGAAGTGATCGCGGAGGAGCTGGGGATCGGTGATGATATCCACCCCGGGAGGCACCCCAGTGAACCCTTCCGCGGGAGAGGGCACATACGTCCTCTGGCCCCTCCCATCGTGGACCCGAACCGGTCCGGCTCCCCATTGGGCTGTTTGGTGGGCCGCGGCCATGAGCTCCGCTGCCACATCCTCGCGGGCCGTCGCGTACACATACCCCCGTCGGTTGAGGAGAAAGCGGTTGTTCGTCTCCCGGGCTAGAGCCTCCATCCGGTCGATGCTGTGGTTCATCAGGTGGACCATGCTCCCGTCCGGGCCGGGCCACCAGTTCCGGTACGCCTCTGTGGACTTATCGCTGGTCAAACTCAGGGGCGGACGGGGGTCCACCAGCAGGATGTGGGTGACCCCTCGGGTGACGGCGAGGTGGTACGCGGTGCTGATACCCGCGATCCCGGCTCCACAGATGACCACGCGCGGCATGGTGCCCAAGCCCTCCTCTACTCGTCGCCGAACAGATCGCTGTACGCGGTGTCGAAATCCACCGGCGATGCGTCCTCGCCCAACCGCGTCTGCACCGAGCGGTAGAACGCCTCATCGTACTCCCGGGTGCGCAGGAGCAGGGGCATGGGCACCGCGTGGCCCAGGATGAGCACCTGCTTCTTGGTCTCCAAACTCTCCAGCGCGCCCCGGACCGCGGCCCGGTTCCCCACACCGGTGAGCACCGCGTCGATGTCCGCCTCCTCGCTCAACTTGCCCGTGACCCGGGTGCCCAACTGGGAGAGGACTTCCCGGTCGATGCCGCTGGGCCGCTGGTCGATGACCATGAGGGTGACGTAGTACTTGCGCATCTCCCGGGCGATGGTGCCGAAAATGGTCTGGCGGGCCACTTGGGGGCTGAGAAATTTGTGGGCTTCTTCGATGGTAATCATCAACGGGCGTGGGCGGTGCGCGGGGTTACGGGTTTCCTGATAGCGCTCCACCTTTGCCTGGTACACGGACCGCACCCGGCGGGTGATGATGTTCGCCACCAGCATGTGGTCCAGGGTAGTGGTGTTGGAGGGGAAGTGGAGGATCACATGAGTGCCCCGGTCCAGCAGCGCGACCAGTTCATCGATGGCCCGTTGGTCCGCGCGGGGCACCACGTAAGGACGGTTGCGAACCTGGATGAGCGCGCGGCGCAGCGCGGCGACAGACCCCGCGTGGGCGCCCGTCCTCGCGGCGAACTCGTCCAGGGCTTCCCCGGTCAGGTCCATGAGCGCGCTGAACCACTGGTCCCGGTACTCGTCCACCAGGAGTTCGACGCTGATTTTGGCTTTCTCGGCCAGGCGCAATTCCTCGGCCAGGAGGAGGATGTCCTCGGGCTCGATCTGGTCCAAGCCGATTTGGATGTGCCGGTCCGCGTTGCGGTTTTTGGGATCCAGGGACCACACTTGCACCTGGGTGGGGAAGAGTTCCTTCAGCCCCTTGACCCACACGCCCTCTTCCGATTCCTTGCCGAACGCGTACTCATCGTGCATGTCGAACACCAGGTTGACCCCCACCTCCCGGTGGATGATGCCGCAGAGGAGGAGTCGGGCCAGGAAGGATTTGCCCGTGCCCGATTGGCCGAAGATGCCGTTGGAGCGCTCCATGAACCGGCGCAGGTCCAGTGCGACGGGGATGTTGGAGGTCAACGGGGTGCCGATGCTGAACATGTGATTCGTGTTCGTGTCCTCGCCGAAGACCATGCGGAAGTCGTCGTCCGTGGCCCGGCGCAGGGTGGAAAAGTGCCCGGGGATGGTCCGCACGGGGCGAACCCGTTCGGTGGGGTCCAGGAAGAGGTCGTCGCTCTGGCGGGGGAGCATGAGCATGGGTTTCACCTGTGCGATCGCGAATGTGCCCGTGCCGGCCAGCGCCCGCGCGGTCAGGGAATCCCGATCCCAGGGTGGATCCGCGATGAGATTGCTATCCGTCACGTGGAGTTGGAGGTCCGCGATCATGCTGAAGTAGACATAGTCCCGCCCTTCAACGACCACAAAGTCGCCGATGTGCAAATCCTCGGTGTTGACGTCCGGGTCAAGACGCACACTCAGAGTACTGTTGAAGGCTCCGCTGGTGACAACACCCAGGCGACCGTCCATTATGCCTCCTCGCTTTCCTGCTGGACTTTGGACAAATGTGGCAGCGAGGTGCTGCTGCCGGCCAAAATTATTTGTCCAAAGGCCTGTTTTCCCGGTTTCTTTCCATTATATCATGGGATGGGGCAAGTAACGAGTAACGATGGACGATGAAGGGGTGGCGGGATCGTCCTGAATAAGCTCACGTGGCTGCAGGGTATGATTCGTGGCAAAGGAAAGGGCCCGTCCATCGCGGCCGTGGGTGGCGATGGACGGGCCCCTTACTCATTACTCGTTACTCGTTAATCATCCCACATGCCCCGCCGCGCGGGTTCTACGGAGTTGTGTTCACCAGGGGGGCCAAGTCCAGCCCATCATCGGAAAGAACGTCTTCAGTCAAGGGAACTCATCCGCGCCTATGTCCACCCGGCTCCCCTGGAGTCGGGGTTCCCCGTCAATGTCGTAATCCCCACTTTCCGGCAAGGTTTGGCCCGCGTCGATGGCCGGAGATAGGGAACGCAGGTGCAGGTCCCCGGCCGACGGGTCCACCAGCAGCGGATCCTGTCCGTTCAGGCTGTGCGCGTCATTGCCCGACCCCGATTGGTACGCGGCGAAGGTGGTGTACGTCTGGCCCTTCCACTCCCAGCGGGGGGATGTGCTGTCCGTGTAGTAGAGGTTGTAGTCCACCGCGTTCCCACTCATCACCGAACTCCAGGAACGGATGAACCAGCCCGCGTTCCCCGCGTAGAAGATGTTGTTCTTGATGACGTTGTCGCGGGTGTCGTACTGGACGTAGAGCTCCGCACCCCAGTCGTCGCTGGTGTTGTTGTGGTAGAAGGTGTTGTTCACCACCGCACAGTTCTCCGTGGATCCCCGCTGGGTGTCGTAGCCGCCCATGGCCAGACCCACTTCCGTGTTCTCGTAGATGAAGTTGTTGCGCACGGTCACGTGGCTCGTCGCGTGCCCTCTGTGCTCGCTCGCGATCTCCACGCCCAGGTTACAGCGGTGAGCCCGGTTGTACTCGATGGTGATATCCCGGCCGCCGTCCACGTAGATGCAGGCCGCGGACCGCTCGTTCCCGTACGCGGGGTTGCCGTAGGAGTCGATGTTGTACACGTCGTTGTACGCGATGCGCCCGTTGCGGGCCTGGTCGTTGGCCGGTGCCGTGCCCTCAAAGCCGATGGCGTCAATGCCGATGTTGTCCACGTCGTGGATGACGTTGTGAGTCACCTGCCACCCGTCCACGTTGCCGTTGATGACCAGGGCTTCGGAGGATCCCAGGCGCAGGTTGTAGAGTTCATTGCCGTCGATGATGATGTCGTGGATGGGCGTGCTGCCCGAGGTGCCGTGCACCGCGATGCCGTGCGCGTCCGTGCCCTCGGAGAAGTTCCCCTTGTGCTCGATGTGGTGAATGCGGTTATCCCGAATTTGAATGTGGTGGGACGTGCCGAGGACGCGGATGCCCACCGGCGTGCGGTA
>JAADDB010000057.1 GCA_013154135.1 Chloroflexota bacterium | reverse complement strand
CGAGAGAAAATCCCCATTGGCGGCGGACGGGTCCGTGGAGTAAGGAGTAACGATTAACGATTGACGATTAAGGCGGGCGCACGGCCGCGCGGCCCTACCGTTCGTGAACGGCGATGTGTTGTCGTGTACGATCGCCCGGGGCTGAACCCCCGGGCTAAAAATGATGGAAAACCCCCTGCGGGGGCTCTATATGGGCCGAGCATCGCTACACACGGCCCACGATGGCGTCCCGCCCCTTTTACTCGTTACTCGTTATGCGTTAGGCTCTTCGTCCATCCCGGCCGATCTCAACCCCCAGCCAACCTCCTTAATCGTTACTCATTAATCGTTAATTGTTTTGCAAAGCCCTCACTCCACCCCTCGTGGGTTGGCGGGGGAAAGTTCGCAGGCATTTCGCCCCTCCTCTCTCCCAATGCTGGGAGAGAGGAGGGGACCAAGGGCGTTGTGGGGGATACGAGCAAAAGTGTATGACCGGCCGAGTATCGCCACACACGGCCCACAACGACCTCCAACCACTCCCTTACTCATTAATCGTTAATCGTTACTTTTTACTCCCCATACTCTACTCAAGTATAATGAAGCACCTATTGTCCGGCCTGCGAGCAGGTCAGGATTTCCCGGAGGCTGAAAGATGACCGTACGTGTGGTTTTCATGGGCACGCCGGATTTCGCTGTGCCGACTTTGGAACGTCTCCTCCACGCGGAGGATGTCCAGGTGGTCGGTGTGGTTACCCGACCCGATAAGCCCAAAGGTCGTTCGAAAAAGCCGGTTCCCTCCCCGGTCAAGGAAGTAGCCGTGCAACATGGTATACCCGTCTACCAACCCCGCACCCTGCGCACGCCCGAAGCCCAGGAACCCCTCCGGGCCTGGCGCCCCGATGTCATTGTCGTGGCCGCGTTCGGGCTCATCCTCCCCAAAGCCGTGCTCGACATCCCGCCCTACGGCAACCTGAACGTCCACGCCTCCCTCCTCCCCCGGTGGCGGGGAGCGGCCCCCATCCCCGCGGCCATTCTGGCCGGCGACGAGGAAACGGGCGTCACCATCATGCTCATGGACGAGGGGGTGGACACCGGGCCCATCCTGGCCCAACGCGCGGAGCCCATCCTCCCGGATGACACGAGCGAGACCTTGAGCCGGCGTCTCGCTTACCTGGGCGCGGACCTCCTCATGGACACCTTGCCTCGTTGGCTGCGCGGGGAGATCCAACCCCAACCCCAGGACGAGCGGCAGGCCACCTACGCGCCCATGCTCAAGAAGAAAGATGGGTGGATCGACTGGCATCGACCGGCGTCCTACATCGAACGGCAAGTGAGAGCGTACGTGCCCTGGCCCACGGCCATGACCCGCTGGAAGGGGCGTGTTCTCAAAATCCTCCGCGCCCGCGCGCATCCCCACATCCAACCTGAGGGGATACCGGGAACCGTCATCCCGTGGGACAAGGGCGCCGCGGTGATTACCGGCGAGGGCGTCCTGGAACTCCAGGAAGTCCAACTGGCGGGCAAGCGGGCATTGCCCATTCACGCGTTCCTCCGGGGCGCGCGGGGCTTCATCGGCAGTCTCCTGGAAGGCCATGAGCGCACCACATCGGACGCATGAGCGCGTTGGGGATCACCTTTTGCCCCTGGGCCTGGTCTTATTGGGCTTTGCCCTGCGCGTCTTTGCCCTGGACCGGCGGAGCCTGTGGGTGGACGAGGCGTTCAGCTGGTGGCTGACCGGGCATTCTCCGCGTGAGATCGTCCGGCTTACGGTGCAGCTGGACCAGCATCCCCCGCTCTACTACCTGACCCTCCACCTGTGGCGTTTGTTTTTTGGGGATTCGGTGTGGGCCATGCGCGCGCTTTCCGCGTACGCGGCCGTCCTGACGCTCCCCTTTGTGTACGTGATAGGCCGTCGGGTGTTCTCCCGACGCGGCGCCTATCTCCTCCTGCTCCTCCTTACCGTGTCCCCGTTTCACGTGCGGTACGCCCAAGAAGTACGCATGTACACGTGGTTATTCCTCTGGATTGCGGCCGCGTGGGTGGGGGTAGGGCCCCTCTTCTCCCCTTCCCGAAAGGTGACCACGGGGAGTGGTTTGGCCCTTGCAGGGGCCCTTTGGACCCATAACATGGCCTGGGTTTTTCCCGTGAGCGTGCTCCCCGGCCTCCTTGTGACCGTCCGTGCCCGTATGGCGCACCTGCGGAGCTGGGGAATCGCGCTCCTGCTCTGGCTCCCCTGGCTCCCCGCGCTTATCCACCAGGCGCGAGGGGTGATGGCGCGTTTTTGGATCCCGTATCCCACGTGGGACACCTGGCTGGGCACGTGGCAGGCGTTGACGGCCGCGTGTTTTCCCGCGTCGCGTGGTTGGACCCTGTGGGCCGTGGTGTTCGCTGTTCTCGCGTGGGCCGGGGGGAGGCACCTGCGTGGTCCACGGCCACGTTTGTGGTTGAGTTTTTTGTTGCTTCCCATGTTGGTGGAATGGGGGGTGAGCATGTATCGTCCCCTCTATTCCACACGGACGCTCATCTGGCTCCTGTTGCCCTTCTTACTCCTCCTGACCGCGTTTTTCCTGGCCTCCTCATTTCGCCCGCTGCGGCTCCTTCTCTTGGGGATTTTCCTCGGCCTGCAGATGACCGCGCTCGTCCATTTCTACCCGGCTTGTGAACGGGAATCCTGGGCATCCGCGGTGGCGTACGTGGCCCATCACGCCCAACCGGGGGATGGGGTGGTTTTCAACGCTGGTTGGACCCGGTGGGCCTTTGATTACTATGCTCGGGGCTACGCTCTGGACATAGAAGAATATCCCGTCCCCGGCCCTCCCGAACGTGTGGGCCAGCTGGAACCCCTCACCCGGCCGGAGGACATGGCATCCTTACGGGCTTTTTTGCAGCGCCACCCGCGAGTGTGGTTGGTGTACAGTCACGAATGGTACACAGATCCCGAAAGGCTCACCCGGCGCACCCTGGAAGTGTGGGGAGAACCCGTGGAAAGCTGGGAAGGGCGGGGCATTCGGGTGTTCCTCTACCGGGCTGGGGGCAAAATGAGCTCTGCTGGAAAAGGGCAGACGAGCCCGGACACCGGGTCGTCGGATTTTATTGGTATCTCCCCGGCGAGAAGCCTGATACCCAACTCATACATTCCTCTAAGGGATTTCTAACACAGATCAGGGTAAGATGAAACTGTCCTTAGCGCGCGGTTGAAGAGTGGATCCGCCCACAACCAAAACAGTTGGCTTCTGTGGCGTGGAAACGGGGAAGGGAGCATCCTTTCCCACGTTCCCAAGCTGCCACATTTTGTCCAAAGTCAAAGTATGACCGCGTTTTCCAGTCCATCAGGGAGAATGTGTGTGCAAAGAGGAGGTGAACAATGGCCGATTTAGGAGTAAACGGAAACGGGGAAGCGTATCCTGACCCCTTAGCCATTCGCGTGTTCCTCAAGGCGTTGGAACTTGCCGGAGGCCCTCGGAAGATCATCCACTACCGGAACCTCACCTGGATCTCCAGCTTGCTCGAAGCGTCCTACGTGGTTGTGCTGAGAGAGGAACATGGCCTGTCGTACGCGAAAATCGCTCGGGAATTGGGCATCAGCGAGCAGACGGTGCGCAACATCGTGCGCGCGGATGTGGAAGCCACAAAAGCCAAACTCTCGGAAGAACTTCAGCACAAGGACATGAAAGTCCACGTGGCGGGTGGGCTGGCCAAGTGGGCGTATGAGGAGATCAAAGCCGGCAACGAAAGTGTCCACTTCCTGGAAGCGGTGTTCCAGGATGTCTTCGAGATCCTGGAAGTGGCCTGGCCCATCGAAGTCCTTCGCCGCATCCGGGGCTCCAAATTCCCCCTGCACCGGGATGACATCGCCGCCCTTCTCAAGGGCTTGGAGATCGAAGGGAAGCCCGCGAGCCAAGTTGTCCCCAAACTCCCGGAGCGGGTGGCCAACCCGGCCGAACTGCTCAAAGAACTGAAACGAGCGGCCGAATAACGTTAGGTGTTCGGACGGGCAAGAGGGGGGACGTTGTGGCAAAGCCGCGATGTCCCCCCTTCGCCATCCTATCTTGTGAACCCTCCGTGAGCGTGTTATAATGCGTTGTCCATGAGGACACCCCATAGCGCTACTTTGGTCATAATTTAGCGTTTTGGAAAAGCGGGAAGGCATATGGGATGCGTAAAGTATAAGGTTCCTTGGTCGAAAGCCGAGGACCTCCCGAAGAGGCCCGTTTGTCGAGTTTGATATCCGGTGTCCAATACCTGGCGTACATCCATGCTTGTAGGGTGGCACATTAACAACTGAAAAAGGAGTCAGATGGTGAGTAGAAGACGAACACGCAACAAACCGCGTCGGCGTTGGTATCTGATGGATTTGCATTTGCACACGCCGGCTTCGGAGGATTGGCGTGATCCGGGTGTGAGTTTTTTGGATTGGCTTCAGGCCGCGGAAGCAAAGGACTTGGATATCGTGGCCATGACAGACCACAACACAGTGGCCGGTTATGCCCGGTTTCAGGAAGAGCTTCGGCGCCTGGAGTGGTTGGAGGAGATTGGACGGATCCTTCCCGAGGAAAAGGAGCGTCTGGACGCGTATCGGGAGTTGCTGAGCAAGATCTTGGTGCTCCCGGGTTTTGAGTTTACGGCCGCTCTGGGATTCCACATTTTGGGTATTTTCTCCCCCGAGACGCCGATACGCACGTTGGAGTTCCTCCTCTTACAACTCGGGGTGCCCCCGGAGAAGTTGGACGCGGGTTCGACCAGCGTGGGAGCCACAGCCGATGTGCTGACCGCGTATCGCTTGATCCGGGAGGCAGGGGGATTGGTCATCGCGGCCCACGCGAACAGCACCCATGGGGTGATGATGCGGGGGTTGGGTATCGGCGGACAGACCCGTATCGCCTATACCCAAGATCCCAACCTGCACGCTTTGGAAGTCACCGACTTGGGCAGCAGGAGTCGTCATTCCACCGCCCGCTTTTTCGACGGCTCCAAGCCCGAATATCCCCGTCGCATGCACCTCATCCAAGGGTCCGACGCTCACGCGCTGGAGGCGGATCCCAAGGACAAGAACCGCCTGGGCATTGGCGACCGTCCCACCGAGATCGCGCTGGAAGCGCCCACCTTCGAGGCCATCAAAGCGGTCTTCGAAAGCGACGCGTTTGACCGGGTGCGCAAACCTCGCACCCGGGTGACCCGCGATCCTTTGGCCGGCCTGCGCAAGATCGGGGAAGGGGAAACCGTGGCCTTCCACAAGCGCTTGAGCGCCAAAGGAGGAGAACAGGAACGCATCATGCGGGATGTGGTCGCCTTTGCCAACACTCGCGGGGGGAAAATTGTGGTGGGAGCCGGAGCCAAGCGCACGGAGCCTCCCATCGGTGTGGAACGGCCCCGCGTGACCATGCGCATGTTCCAGGAGGAAATCGCGCGGCGGGTGGTACCTCCCCTGTCCGTGCAACTCTCCCTCGTCAACGTGCGGGGCAAACACATCCTCATCTTCGACGTGCCGGAGGGGAAGGAAAAGCCCTACGCGTTGGACGACCAAGAGGTCTACGTGCGTCGGGGCAAGGAGACCCGGTTGGCCACCCGAGCGGAACTCATCGCCTTGGCCACGGGCCAATCCCCCACGGAGGAGAGCTCCACAGCCCTTGTGAGCACGAGGGCGCCTGCATCCTCGTCGGGGAAAGGGGAATCCGCCCCTGCCCGGCGTCCTGAGCGTGCTTCCGGCTCATCCGGCCCTTCGGCCCCAGGGGATGGGGTGGAGATTGTGGGCGTGGAAGAGCGGAAGGGCAAGCGCCGTTACATCATTCGGGACTTGCGGAACGGCACGGTAGTGTCGGATGTGACGCGGGAATCGGCCAAGCGTTTGTGGGAATACGCGATTCAGCAGCACGAAGCCGGCGCCTTCGACCCGGACCGGGTTACCTGGTTGGGGGATCTGGGCGTCTGGCGAGTGGAATACCGGGCGGGCAAGATGCGGTACGATTTGGTCCGTCGCTTGCCCAACGGGAAGTACGTTATCTATTACGGTGTGACCGAGGATGGTTTTGTCGGCCCTTGGGCCGAATTGTTACCTATTGCCAAAGAGATGGCTGCCCTACAGCTGGATGTGCCTGAGGAGCGGAGATAGGCCTTGTGCCTATCCCCGTTTTTTGTTGACCTTGGATTTCTCGCCTCGTTGCCCGTTACTCGTTTCCTTGTTTCCTTGACGAGATGGGCCGATCGCACTACAATGGGACCCATCGAAGTGCCGCACGGAAGGCTTTCCCCCGCCAGCCGCCGTCGGACATGAGCTGTTCTCCATCCTGCACCAGTGAGGTTGAGCGCTTCTATGACCTATGCCGTTGAGTTGATCGATGTGGTGAAGGAATTCCCCCCCGGGGAAAAGGGCAAAGCCAAGGGAGTCGTCGCTGTAGACCACGTGACATTGCGCATTCGGGATGGGGAGTTCTTCTCACTCCTTGGACCAAGTGGATGCGGAAAGACAACCACCTTGCGCCTCATCGCGGGTTTCGAGACCCCCACCGAGGGGGTGATTCGCATCCACGGACGGGATATGACCGGTATCCCACCGTATCGACGTCCGGTAAACACCGTTTTCCAGAACTACGCCTTGTTCCCCCACATGACCGTGTTCGAGAACGTGGCCTTTGGTTTGCGCATGAGCGGGCTTCCCAAGAAGGAGATCGCACAGCGGGTCGAGGAAGCCCTGGCCATGGTCCAGCTATCCGGAATGGAACATCGCAAGCCCCGCCAACTGTCCGGTGGACAGCAGCAACGCGTGGCCCTGGCCCGGGCCCTGGTCAACCGACCCGAGGTGCTTCTCCTGGATGAGCCCCTGGGCGCCCTGGACTTGAAACTGCGCAAGGCCATGCAGTTGGAGCTCAAAAGCCTTCAGCAGCGGGTGGGCATCACCTTCGTCTACGTCACCCACGACCAGGAAGAAGCCCTCACCATGTCCGACCGCATCGCGGTCATGAACGAGGGCAAAGTCCTCCAAGTGGGCACGCCTGTGGAGATCTACGAACAGCCGGCCAACCGCTTTGTCGCGGATTTCATCGGGGAGACGAATTTCGTGACCGCCCCTCTGGCGGCCCTGGAGGGGAATTTGGGCCTGATCCGCATCGGGGACCGGCAGATCCTGCGCGGGGCCGTGGTGGATGAGGGACTCCAACCGGGCACGGAAGTGACGCTCGCCATCCGGCCCGAGAAGATCTCCCTCCTGGCCGAACCGCGGGATGGGGCCATCCCCGTTGTCGTCCGGAACGTGGTGTATGTGGGCAACGACACCCGGTACGAGGTGGAGCTCGACTCGGGCATTCGGCTTTTTGTGCGGGAACAGAACGTGCACCGCGCGGACATCCGGCGCTTTACCGCGGGCCAACACGCGTGGATTTGGTGGCCTCCGGAAAACGCCCGCATCCTCGTTCAATAGGACGAAGTCCAGTAAAGGAGCGGATGTATGGTTGCTGCTTCTCGGTTGCGGTTACAACGTGAATGGCACGTGAGCAACATTGTTTTGCAGAGTACGACGGTCCTCTTTTCCTTGAGCCTGTTCATCTGGGCCTTCCTCCTCTTCCGCTGGATGACGTTCGCCCTTTTCCGTTGGACTCCTTGGCCCTTGGAACGACAACTGGACCGATTGCCTCCATGGGCGCCCGTGCTCCTGTATGTGACCTTGCTCGTGGGGGACGCGCTCATCCTGTGGGGAGTGCGCCGCCGGAGGACGTGGGCCCGGTGGGCGGGGCTCTTCCGGAGCCTGGGGCTGGTGTTGTTGGGTGTGGGCTATTACGCGTGGAGCCGGGATATTGTGACGGCTTTCTTCCTGGTGGGCATCGCGGGGGCCCAGGCAGCCATCCTGTGGCCCAGTCCACCGTGGGCTCTTTCCTGGCCCGCCGCGTACTGGTTGGGCCTTTACTTCATGCTGCCCCTTCTCATCATGTTCATCGTCAGCCTGGGGGAACGGAGCAGCATGGGCACGGTGGTGTACACGTGGACCCTGAAGAATTACGCCCGGTTTTTCGGGCGCATCGGGGGGAAATATCTCTACCTCCTCATCCTCTGGCGTTCCCTCTGGTTGGCCACCATCAACACCCTGCTTTGCCTCCTCTTTGGCTATCCATTGGCCTTGTGGATTGCCCGACAACCGGAGCGGAAGCGGAACATCTACCTCCTCCTGGTGATGATCCCCTTTTGGACCAACTTCCTGGTTCGCACGTACGCGTGGATGGTGATCTTGCGGGATACAGGGGTCATCAACACCGTCCTCATCGACGTCCTGAAGTGGACGGATCGGCCGTTGCGCTTGCTCTTCACGCCCGGAGCCGTCTTCCTGGGCCTGTTCTACGGTTACTTGCCCTTTATGGTCTTGCCCTTGTACACCTCCCTGGAGCGGTTGGATTGGTCCCTGATTGAGGCGGCCCAGGATCTGGGCGCGAACATGCGTCGGGTATTTCAGGAGGTGATGCTGCCTTTGACCACGCCCGGGATCATCGCGGGCTCCATCCTCGTTTTCATCCCCTCGGTGGGCGCTTATGTGACGCCGGACTTGCTGGGTGGGGCGCGGGTGATCATGGTGGGGAACTTGTTGCAGCAGCAATTTCTCGTGGTGCGGGATTGGCCTTTCGGCGCGGCCGTGGGCTTCATCCTCATGATCCTCATGCTGTTGGCCACGCTCATCTACTTTCGGACGGGAGGGCGGACTCTGTGACAACCGCGGTGATGACACGACGACCGGCCTGGTATTGGATGATATTGGGCTTCTCCCTCTTCCTGGTGTTGGGAGGGGTGATGGGCCTTTTGTACGCGGTGGTGAAATGGGGGACTCCCCAGGGCATGATCACGGGCGCGGCCGCGTTGCTGGCCGTCCTTTGGGGCTCCTATCAGGGGATGCGGGCCGTGCGCGCGTTGACCGGCCTCTCCTGGGGCGAGCAGTTGCTGCACTTGAACGCGTATCTGCTCCTCCTCTTCCTGTACATCCCCATCGTCATCCTGGTCGTTTACTCCTTTAACGCGAGCAAGCGGGGGGCCGTGTGGACCGGGTTGACGTTGCACTGGTACAATGTGCTCTTCCATGACCGGGCCATTGGGAAAGCCATGGAAGTGACCTTGTGGGTGGGATTCTGGTCCACGTTGATTTCCACCATTTTCGGCACGTTGGCAGCCCTGGCCTTGGAGCGGTTCCCCCGGTTTCGGGGCCGTTTGCCCTTCGACGCGGTGCTGTACCTGCCCATCATCATTCCCGACATTGTCATGGCCATTTCGACCCTTCTCTTCTTTGTTGTCTTGGGGATGCCGTTGAGTCGGTACACCATTCTCATTGCCCATGTGGCCTTCAACATCTCCTATGTGGCCGTGGTCGTGCGCGCGCGGTTGGCCGACATGGACGCAACGTTGGAGGAGGCGGCCATGGATCTGGGCGCGGATGAGTGGCGCACGTTCCGGTTTATCACCTTGCCCTTGCTCATGCCCGGCATCGTGGCCGGGGCGTTGATGGCTTTTACCCTGTCTCTGGATGATTTTGTCATCACCTTCTTTGTCTCCGGTCCGGGATCCACGACTCTGCCCGTGCGGGTGTATTCCATGATCCGCCTGGGCGTCACGCCGGAGGTCAACGCGATCTCCGCGTTGATGTTGATGGGGTCCATATCCCTTTTATTGCTCTCGCTGGCCTTGCAGCGGCGTTAGCTCTTTATCGCGAAAAGACCGTTTTGGGTGGGTGGGCGGGCTTCGCCGGCCCACCACCAAAAATTCGTCAGCCTAACCTAGCAAAGGAGATACAGGCGCATGTCCGACATCCCATGGGAGCAAGTAGACGCGGTGATTGCCCGATGGGCCCCGCGGGGACGCGCGGGCCTTCTCCCCTGCCTGGAGGAGGTCCAGTCCATTACCGGCTGGCTCTCCCCGGAGGTCAGCCGTCGCATCGCGGAGGGGTTGAAAGTCCCCCTGGCCGATGTGTTCGGGGTTATCACCTTCTACGGTTTGCTTTACGACCGCCCGGTAGGGCGTTTTGTCGTCCGGGTGTGTGACGATGTCTCCTGTTTCATCAACGGCAGCCGGGAGATTGTGGACGCGTGCCGTTCCTATTTGGGCGTGGAACCGGGGGAAACAACGCCCGATGGCCTGTTCACCTTGGAGACCCACCCTTGTTTGGGTCGGTGTGAGCGGGCGCCGTTCATGATGGTCAACGAGCTGGAATTCGGTCCCATCACTCCCCAGGATGTGCCCCGCATTTTGGAAGAGGTCCGCAAGAGTGGGGCGGGGCAAGAGGAGGAGGGCGTATGAACACGTCGGTGCTCTTGCAACGCGTGGGACAGGTAGATCCCACCCGGTTGGAGGATTATGTGGCCCACGGGGGCTTTGACGCGCTGCGTCGAGCTCTGCTGCGGCGGCCGGAAAAGGTGGTCGAGGAGGTGAAGGCCTCGGGCTTGGTGGGCCGAGGCGGCGCGGCCTTCCCCACCGGGGTGAAATGGGAGGCCGTCGCCCGGGAATCCCGCACGCCCAAGTACGTGGTGTGCAACGCGGACGAGAGCGAACCGGGCACGTTCAAGGACCGGGTCCTCATGGAAGGGGATCCCTTTGCCGTGCTGGAGGGGATGGCCATTGCCGCGTACGCGACGGGTGCTTCCGAGGGGTACATTTACGTGCGTGGGGAATACGCACGCGCGTACACCCTCCTCCGCAGCGCGGTGGACCAGGCCACTCAGGCCGGCTTCCTGGGCGACGCGATCCTGGGTTCTGACTTCTCCTTCCACGTGCACATATATCGGGGCGCAGGGGCCTACGTGTGTGGGGAGGAGACCGCGCTGTTCGAGAGTATCGAGGGAAAGCGGGGGCAACCCCGGCAGAAACCTCCTTTTCCCACCACCCACGGCCTTTTCGGCCAGCCCACGGTGATCAACAACGTGGAAACCCTGGCCAATGTCCCACCCCTCATCCTCAATGGCGCGGAGTGGTTTCGCTCCCTGGGCCCGGAGGAGGCTCCCGGTCCCAAGTTGTTCTCGGTGAGCGGCGCGGTGAACAAGCCCGGCGTGTACGAGGCGACCATGGACGTGACCCTGCGAGAGCTCATCGAGGAGTACGCGGGGGGTGTGCGGGACGGGGGTAAGGTGCAGGCGGTGTTGGTCGGCGGCGCGGCCGGGACATTTGTGGGGCCCAAGGATCTGGATGTGCCCATGAGTTTTTCCGGTTTGCGCCGCGTGGGTGCTTCCCCCGGCTCAGGCGCGGTGATGGTGGTGGATGAACGGGTGAATATGTGGGATGTGTTGTTGCGCATAGCCCGCTTCTTCGCCCATGAATCCTGCGGCAAGTGTTATCCCTGTCGGTTGGGGACCCAGCGGCAGTTGGAGATTGTCACGCGTATGGCGTCGGGCGCGTTGCGGTACAAGGATTTCTTGCGGCTACAGGATCTCCACGCGACCATGCGGGACGCGTCCTTGTGCGGTCTGGGCCAAACCGCGGGGAATGCTATCATCAGCGGTCTGAAGGTCATGGGGATGGGGATGAGTGACGATTGACGGGTAACGCGGTTCATGGGTTGGGGGAAGTGATGAACGCGGCGATGGTTTTGGATGGATCAGGTTGGCGACCGAAATGCCCATTGCCTGGGATCCATTTCATATCAGGAGATCCACGATGCATGTAATAATCGACGGACAGCGAGTGCCGGTTTCACCGGAGATGACCATTCTCGAAGCCGCGGAACAGGTGGGTATCCACATCCCACGGCTGTGCGTGCACGAAAGTCTCACCCCACAGGCCCTGTGTCGTCTGTGCGTGGTGGAATGGGAAGGCGCGCGCACCCTGGTTCCCGCGTGCGTGGCGCGGGTGCAAGACCGCGCGGTCATCCACACCCAGAGCGAGCGCGTGCGTCGGGCCCGGCGCACCATCCTCGAACTCCTGGCCTCCACCGTGGACCTGAGCGAAGCCCCGGAGCTCTTGGCCTACGCGGAGGAGGTAGGAGCCGACCTGGAGCGGTTTTCCGACGGGGAACGTCTCACATTCCCCGTGTACGATGACAACCCCTTTTACGTGCGGGATTACAACAAATGCGTCCTTTGCGGTCGCTGCGTCCAGGCCTGTGGTGACGACATGCAGTTCACCTACGCGCTCACCATCAGCGGCCGCGGGTTCCATTCCCGGGTCGACACCTTCTACCATCTACCCATGCCCCAAACAACCTGTGTGTTCTGCGGCAATTGCGTCGCGGTATGTCCCACAGGCGCGCTCAAGGCCAAGGAGGAGTTGCTCCTGGAGGAGGGGCTCTCGCCAGAAGCCATCTGGCAGCGCAAGCGCGAGGAAAAACGGGCATGGTACAAGGAACGATAAAACCTACAGAGGAGGCTATCTCAGTTATGGGCACGCGTTTTCTCATCACTCACGGTCGGGTATTCCCCTTTGGGCGAAATCCGCGCATGATTGAGGATGGCGCGGTCGCGGTGGAGGACGGGTTCATCCGAGATGTGGGGACTACCCAAGAGCTCACGGCTCGCTATCCTGACTGGGATCTGGTGGACGCCCGGGGGCAGATCGTCATGCCCGGGCTGATAGTGGCACACACCCACTTCTACGGCACCTTTGCCCGGGGCATGTACATCCCGGGACCGCCCATGAAGAATTTCCCCGAGATCTTGGCCCGTTTGTGGTGGCAGCTGGACCGCGCGTTGGACGAAGAAGGGGTCCGCTATTCCGCGCTGGTTCCCATAGTGGACGCGATCAAGCACGGAGCCACCACCCTGTTCGACCACCACGCGTCCAACCGCTTTGTGGAAGGCTCCCTGGATGTCATCGCGGATGCGGTGTTGGAATCGGGTGTGCGTGCGGTGCTCTGTTACGAAGTGAGCGACCGGGATGGGCCGGAGGTGGCAGAAGCGGGTATCCGGGAAAATGTGCGTTTCATCAAACGGGTGCGCGAGGAAAAGCACCCCCGCTTGGCCGCGACCTTTGGCCTGCACGCGGCCATGACCCTCTCGGACAAGACGTTGGACCGCTGTGTCGCGGAGGCCCAATCAGTGGGCCATTCCGGCTTCCACATCCACGTGGCCGAAGGCCCCTTTGACCAGGATGTCTCCCTGGAGCGTTATCAACAGCGCGTGGTGGACCGGTTGTACCGGCACGGCATCCTGGGCCCGGACACCATCGTGGCCCATGCCATTGACGTGGACGCGTGGGAGTTGGAGGTGTTGCGGGATACGGAAACCTGGGTGTCCCACCAACCCCGGTCCAACATGAACAACGCGGTGGGCGTCGCAGATGTGCCCACCATGCTCCGCGGGAACATGAAGGTGGTGTTGGGAAACGACGGGTTCAGCAACAACATGTTCACCGAGATGCACGTGGCCTACCTCTTACACAAAGTGCACCGCCGGGATCCCCGTGTGCTCCCGGCCGACCAGGTGATCCAGATCCAGTTCCAGAACAACGCCCGTTTGGCTTCCCACTTTTTCCCCTTCACTGTGGGGGAACTCTCGCCCGGCGCGGTCGCGGATATCATCTTCCTGGATTATGACCCGCCTACTCCCCTCACAGTGGAAAATTTCCCCTGGCACGTGATCTTCGGCGTGGACGGCACTCAGGTGACCACGACTATTGTGCAGGGACGTTTCCTCATGCGGGACCGGGTGTTGTTGACCCTGGATGAGGAAGCGATTATGGCACGCGCGCGGGAGGTGGCAAGGGCCACGTGGGAGCGGTTTTGGGCTTTGAGTGAGTCTGCATGAAGTTTTTGTCCCTGAATGTTCGCATGTCCAACGGTGTGGCCCGGTGGGGCCCCTTTCTTGCCCTGGCCGTCGGAGGGGAGTTCTTTTATGGCCTGTTGGCTTGGGCCTTTCCCCTCCCGCGGCTCTACGCGCGGGTGCCTCCGGTGGATTTCGCCAAGTTGACCCATTATCACTTGGCCGCCGCGTTGGGCTTGCTGCTGGCTTACGTCCTCCTCTTCGGAGGGTTGGCGTGGTTGATGTGGTCAGACCGGTCACCCCTGGATGCTGCGGCTATTCCCTGGATTTGGGCAGGCGGAGGGATCTTCGCGGTCACGTTGGTGTTTCTCTATCCCATTTTCGCCATTGACATGCTCATGTACGGTGTGCGCACCCGGTTGTGGCTGCTGTACGGCGCCAATCCCTTTATCGTGATCCCTTCCCACTTCCCCCATGACCCGTGGATCGGGCTGATGGGGGAGTGGAAGGAGATCTCGTCCGGGTACAGTCCTTTGTGGGAGGTGCTCGCGCTGATCCCCGGTTGGCTCACGGAACCCGCTCATTTCGGGTGGCATGTGTTTGGTCTGAAGCTTATCTCCCTGGCCGCGTATGCCGCGTCTCTGTTTCTGGTGGACCGGTTGCTCCGCGCGGTGTGGCCCGAGGAGCGGGCTTGGCGCCTGCTGTTCTTCGCCTGGAACCCCCTGGTCTTGCTGGAGTGGGTGGGTAATGGGCACAATGACAGTGTGATGGTGGCTTTCCTCCTTTTGAGTGTGTGGCTTCTGGTCCGAGGGCGGGATGTGATGGCCCATACGGCCCTGGCTTTGGCCACGCTGGTGAAGGTCACGCCCCTGTTCCTCTGGCCCTTGCTCTGGCTGTGGGGGGTAAAACAGCGTTCTCGCTGGGTTGACCGGTTGCGGTATACTGTATGGGTTGGAGGGATTTTCCTGGGGACGGCCGCGGTGTTCGCTCTGTTCCTCTGGCCCGATCCGACGCGGTGGCAGGCTTTGCACGAGTCGGATTTTGCGGGGCGCTCGCCCCAGGCCCTGGCTATCTTGCTGGGGATGGCCTTGGAAATCCCCCACGCGTTTAGCCGGGCGCAGATGGTGTTCCGCGCGGTCTTTCTTCTGGGCTACGCGGGGGTGTTTGTGTGGGCGCTCCGCGCGTTCCCGAACGCGCGCGAGTCCCGTCCCATCACGTTGGTCCACGCGTGGTTGGCCGTGTTGGTGTTGCTGGTGGCGCTTTTTGCCAGCAACTGGCGCCCTTGGTACGTTTCCTGGCTGGTTGCGCTGGCCACCTTGGCCGCCCATCCGGCCTGGTACAAGGGCGTACACACCTGGGCCTTTACCGCGTTGACCGGGGACGTGTTCTGGACGAACATCCGATGGCGGTTTCGCGCCTACTTTCCGCCTTTGGTCGCGCATCTCATCGGCGTGACGTGGGTTTTCGGTGTGCCGCTCTATGTGGGCTGGCGAGAAAAAGGGGCGAGGAAGGCTTGACGAGTAAGAGGCCGGCCGGAAGTTGAGTTCGGCCCGGTAGGGAACAAAGTTGTATCCAATACCAACACTCACACTACGGAGGGAACAAACGATGAAGAAGCTGCCGCGTATTGCTGTTATCGGTGGAACCGGCAAAGAAGGTTCGGGATTGGCCATGCGTTGGGCACGGGCAGGCTATGAAGTCATCATCGGGTCCCGCAGCGCGGAGAAGGGGGCCCGTGTGGCCGCGGAGTTGAATGCCCGCGCGGGGGTGGACACCATCCGGGGTACGGACAACGTCTCCGCGGCCCAGGAAGGGGACGTGGTGGTCCTGACCGTCCCGTACAGCGCGCACAAGGTGACCTTGGCTCAGATCAAGAGGGCGGTCCAGGGCAAGGTGTTCATCGACGTGACCGTCCCCCTCAAGCCCCCGAAAGTGACGGTGGTGCACATTCCCGAGGGGGGATCGGCCACACAGGAGGCTCAAGCCTTTCTCGGGGAGAATGTGAAGGTGGTGGCCGCGTTTCAGAACATTTCCGCGGCCCACTTGAAAGACCCGGAGCACCCCATCGACTGTGATGTGTTGGTCTGCGGGGATGATAAGGAGGCCAAGGCCGTGGCCATTGCTTTGGCCCAGGCCGCGGGCATGCGAGGCATCGACGCGGGGCCTTTGGCCAACGCGGTGGTCGTCGAGGGTCTGACCCCGATTCTCATCGGCATCAACAAACGCTACAAGGCCAAAGGAGCCGGTATCCGGATTACAGGACTGGAGGGTGATGAAGCGCGGGCCGGGGAGGACTGACCCCTCCGGCGCTAGGATTCAACTGACGAGGAGGTGACGCATGAGCGGAACTCTCGCCCATTGGGCCGAGTTGGAACGGACATTACTTTCCCCCGTGTGGGGCCGGATTTTCCCCCTCATTGTGGAGCGCGGGGAGGGCGCGTATCTCTTCGATGTGGAGGGACGGCGCTATCTCGATTTCACCAGCGGCATCGGCGTGACCAACACGGGCCACGCACACCCTCGGGTGGTCCAGGCGGTCCAGGAACAGGCGGCCAAGCTCCTCCACGGCCAGGTGAACATCGCCCGCCACACCCCCCTGCTCCGTTTGGCCGAACGCCTGCGGGATATCACGCCGCCTGGGTTGGACCAATTCTTCTTCTCCAATTCGGGCGCGGAAGCCGTGGAAGCCAGCATCAAGCTGGCCCGCCATGCCACAGGCCGCACGAACATCATCGCGTTCCAGGGAAGTTTTCACGGCCGTACCGTGGGTACCATGTCCCTCACCTCTTCAAAGACGGTCTACCGCGTGGGCTATCAGCCCTTGATGGCCGGCGTGTTCTTCGCACCCTTCCCCTACGCGTACCGCTACGGTTGGGATGAGGCGACAGCCGTGGACTTCGCCCTCAAAGAGCTCAAGTTCATCCTCAAGACGCAAACCGCGCCGGAGGAGACCGCGGCCATTCTGGTGGAACCGGTCCTGGGCGAAGGGGGGTACGTGCCCGCCCCCCGGGCCTTCCTGGAAGGCCTGCGGGAGATCGCGGATCACTACGGCATTCTCCTCATCGCGGATGAAGTGCAGACGGGGTTCGGGCGCACGGGCACGTGGTTCGCGGTGGAGCACAGCGACGTGGTCCCCGACATCCTGGTCATGGCCAAGGGCATCGCGTCGGGTCTGCCCCTCAGCGGCATCGCAGCCCGACCGGAGTTGATGGCTAAGTGGAAGGTGGGGACCCACGGAGGCACGTACGGGGGCAATGTGGTGGCCGCGGCCGCGGCCATTGCCACCGTCGACGTCATCAAGGAGGAGGACCTTCTGGCCAACGCGCGGGAGCGAGGTGCCCAGTTGATGGAGGCGTTGCGCGCATTGCAGCGGGATCACCCTGTCATCGGGGATGTGCGCGGTGTGGGCTTGATGGTTGCCAGCGAATTCACCCATCCCGACGGGACGCCCGCGACCGAGGTGGCCAAGGCCACGGTCAAGGCCGCGTTTGAACGGGGCCTCCTTCTTTTGACCTGCGGCCCGTGGGATAATACAATTCGTTGGATCCCTCCCTTGGTGGTAACCCAAGAACAGATGGCCGAGGCTCTCCGCATCTTCTCGGAGGCTCTGGCCGTTGGGGAGGCGACAGCTCGGTAACGGACCACGAACGGTAGACAATGGACACGGGTGGACGGCCACACGGTGTCGTGTACGACCGGACACGTCTATCTCAATCCTGATACGGAGGTGACCCATGCTTTACGGTTTCCACGGTCGCATTCTTCATGTGGACTTGACCAACGGGACTTTGGAAGTGGAAACCCCGGATGAACACTTCTATCGCAAATACATGGGGGGCAGTGCCATCGGTCTGTACTACGCGCTCAAGCTCATCCCCAAAGGCGCGGACCCGGTAGGGCCGGAGAATGTGATGGTCTTTGCCGTCGGACCGATGACGGGCGCACCCATTTCCGGTCAATCCCGCCTGGCTGTGACGGCCAAATCCCCCTTGACCGGGGCCATTGGCGATTCCCAAAGCGGCGGCTATTTCCCTGCGGAGTTGAAGTTCGCGGGGTTCGATGCCATTGTGGTCAAGGGCAGGGCGGAAAAACCCGTCTACTTGTGGATCCACGACGGTGAGGCGGAATTGCGCGATGCGTCCCACCTGTGGGGGAAGGTCACCGGCGAGGTGGAGGATCTGATCAAGGAAGAGTTGGGCCAGAAGAAGTTGGAGATCCTCCAGGTGGGGCCCGCAGGGGAGAAAGGCGTGCGTTTCGCCGCGCTTATCAACATGGCCAATCGGGCCAACGGCCGGACCGGGATGGGCGCGGTCATGGGCTCCAAAAACCTGAAAGCTATCGTGGTCAAGGGATCCAGCAAGGGACGGCCCAAGATCGCGGACCCCAAGAAGTTGCGGGAGCTGTCCAAGTGGGGTGTGGAGAACTTGGATTCCTCGGACGCCGCAGGGCTGGGGCTTTTGGGCACCGCGGAGATCGTGGTCTCCCAGAGCAAGGGGGGCGGATTGCCCACCCGGAACTGGGAATCCGGGTATTTTGAGGGCGCGGAACGCATCTCGGGTGAGCGCATGTACAATGAGATCCTCAAGGAGCGGGATACGTGCTACGGTTGTATCATCCGCTGCAAGCGGGTGGTGGAGGTCACCGAAGGACCTTACAAGGTGGACCCCCGTTACGGCGGCCCGGAGTATGAGACGTTGGCCACGTTCGGCGCCTATTGCGGGGTGGATAATTTGGAAGCCGTGGCTTACGCCAATCAGATCTGCAACATGTACGGCATGGATACCATCTCCTGCGGGGCCACCATCGCCTGGGCCATGGATTGCTTTGAGCGAGGGCTCATTACCGAGGAGGACACAGGGGGAATTGAGCTCCGCTTTGGCAACGCGGACGCGATGGTCCGGATGACGGAGATGATCGCGCGGCGCGAGGGCTTCGGCAACATCCTGGCCGAAGGGTCCGCACGGGCCGCCCAGATCATCGGGCGGGGAACGGAGGAGCGGTTGGCCACGGTGAAAGGCCAGGAGATGCCCGCACACATGCCCCACGTCAAACGGTCCCTCGGGCTCATCTACGCGGTCAACCCCTTTGGCGCGGATCACCAATCCAGCGAGCATGACCCCGCATACAAGGCTTACCCGGAACGGATGGCGACTTTGGACCTGAAAGACCCGGTGGGGCGTTTGGTGCTCAACGGGGAGAAGGTGAAGTTCGCGGTGCGCACCCAGTGGTTCTACAGCGCGATGGACACGGTGGCCGTGTGTCAGTTCGTTTACGGTCCTGCCTGGCAGCTGTACGACACCTTGCAGCTGGTGGAAGCCCTGCGCGCGGTGACGGGGTGGAACATCAGCTTGTACGAATTGGAGGAGATCGGGCGGCGGCGGTTGAACATGCTGCGGGCCTTCAACGCTCGGGAAGGTATTGGCCGGGATCAGGATGTGTTGCCCAAACGCTTCTTCAAGGAAGCGCTCAAAGGTGGAAAGAGCGACGGCATCAAGCTCGATGAAGAGGAGCTGGAACAGGCCAAGGATCTGTACTACGCGATGAACGTGTGGGATGTGGAGACAGGCATGCCCACCCGCGCCGCGTTGGAGAGCGTGAGCCTCCAGTGGGTCGCGGACTTGTTGGGAGTAACGATTAATGAGTAACGATTGACGATTAACGATTAAAGGGGTTGGCTGAAGGGCGAAGTCGGCCGGGATGGACGAAGGTCTAACGCATAACGAGTAACGAGTAAAAGGGCGGGAGACCATCATGGGCCGTGGGTGGCGATGCTCGGCCCATATAGAGCCCCCGCAGGGGGCTTTGCAAATTTAGCCCGGGGGTTTAGCCCC
>JAADDB010000029.1 GCA_013154135.1 Chloroflexota bacterium | reverse complement strand
CCGGGTAGGGGATGGGGTAGGGGTGACTGTGGGGACGGGTGTAGGGGTTCGGGATGGGGTGGGAGTGAGCGTGGGGGTGGCGGTGGGGAGGGGGGTGGATGTGGATGTGGGTGTGGACGTGGGCGTACTGCTCGTCGCCCGCTGGAGGGCCCGTAGGACGTTGATGACGCCGTAGCCGAAGGTGTCATCTTTGCCCGCGCTGCCCAAGTCGTCCGCGGTCTGTTCGATGATCGTCTCCACCTGGTCGTTTGTCAGCCCGGGGTTGACGGAGAGGATGAGCGCGGCCAGGCCGGCCACGTGAGGGGCTGCCTGGGATGTCCCCGCGATCTGCGCGTACGCTTGTCCGCTTCCCCGCCAGAACGTGCTGGCTATCCAGTGGTTGGGGTTCGTGTCGTAATCCCCGGTGGGATTCCCCCCGGGCGCGACCACATCCACATAGGGGCCGGTGTTGGAGTACGCGGCATGTTCGTTCCGGTCCCCCACCGCGCCCACGGCCAGCACGTGGTCGTACGCGGCCGGGTAACTCGTGGGATTCCCTTGGGTGTACTCGTTGCCGCTCGCGGCCACCAGGAGGGCCCCTCTCCTGTACGCGTGGTTCACCGCGTCCTCCAACGTGTCGGCGGGGGTGGAACCGCCTAAGCTCAGGTTGATGATAGGCGCGCCGTGGTCCGCGGCCCACACAATGCCGCTGGCAATGGTGCTCAGAGCCCCTTGCCCTTGGCTGTCCAACACCTTTACCGGCATGATCCGCGCTCCCCAGGCCATGCCCGCGACGCCCGTGTGGTTGTTGGTGGACGCGGCCGCGATGCCGGCCACGTGCGTTCCGTGCCCCTCATCGTCGGAGGGGTCGGCATCGTTGTTGATGAAGTCATACCCGCTGACGATCTTGGCCTGGAGGTCCGGATGAGTCAGGTCCACGCCCGTGTCCAGGACGGCAATGACAACGTTGCTCGACCCGGTGGTGATGTTCCAGCCTTCCTCCGCGTGGACGTGGGGGAAGTTCCACTGGTACTGGGAGTAATACTCGTCATTGGGGGTGCGCGAAGCCGTGTAGATGTAGTCGGGCTCCGCGTACCGGATGCCTTCCATTTGGCTGAGGCGTCGCGCCCAAGCGCGCTCTTCGCCTGGGGGTACCGCGTAGATGACCACGTTCAGCGGGGCTATTTCCCCCACTTGGTGCAATCCCAGACGGCCCAGGATGGCGGGGGCGGGCCCGTTTTCCTCCAAACGGACCAGTACGCGGCCGGGCACAAAGGGGCCGTCCAAGCGCACATCCGAGGGAAGTCCGGGGTGAATCTGGGTTCCGGGGAACATCTTTGCCTGGAGGATGCCTTGGCCACTGCTAACCAAGAGGAACAGGAGCACGAGGATGAGGATGGTGCCCAACCCGTGTGTCATGAGAGTGCGTTGCCGGTTCATGATGTTTTCTCTCCTGGTGTAATTTTGGTCGATACCCGGTGGGACCATCAGTTCCGCACCTGCTGGACGGACAGAAAATAGCAGCGGACGGGTCCGTAAAGGACCATAGACGAGCGACCCCGGTCACCATCGGCTTGAGCCAATTCGACCGTAGTCGTTGGTCTACTTGTGCCCACGCTCTACTTCTCTCCCTCCATCAGGTGAACGCACAAAAAAAGGCCGGGAGCGGTTGCCCCCGGCCTGGTGTCTTCCACCCTCTATTAGCCACACCCGCCACCTGTGGGGGCTTTCTTCTTCTGGAGCTTTACCTTGGGCGTGAACTGTAAGCGGTCCTTGTAATGATGCCACCAAGGTTGGGATGCGGCAAATCGGTCGCCTTTGGCCTCTGGGATGCGGAAGTGCAGGGTTTCGGGCGGGAAGGGGCCGGGCAAGGGCTCGAACCCATCCTCCTCGCCGAACACCTCCAGCCAGTGATTCAGCCCGCGGTCCAGGATGTAGACATTGGGCACCCCGGCTCCCACCAGCAATTTCCACGCCTCGGTGGCCAGGATGTCGTCGTTGCTCATCACCACCACCAGAGTGGTGTCCGCGTAGGGGTTCTTCACCAACTGGGCGGCCTCCTCGTCCACCTGATCCAGGGGCACATGGCGGGCCCAGTACAGGTGGAACAAGTTGTACGCGTCATCGTCCCGCACATCCAGCAACTCCACCGCGACCGTGTCGTCATCGATGTACTTGAGGAGCTCACCCGGGTGGATGTACACAGCCCGTTCCCGGAGCAGGGGCTCCTTCACCGGCGCCACATGGGCCCACGCGCGCTCCGGCGTGGGGTCGCCGATGAGTAGGATGCCCACGCCCATCAGGAGAATAAGGGCCGCCACACCGTAGCGTGCCTTGGATTCCGTCCTCGGATCCTTGCCCCCTATCACCTCCTCCAACTTCTCCGAGCCCCAGAACATGAAGAAGGCCATGAGAATCACCAGGAGCACCACCACACCGATGGGCAAGTGGAACACATCCATCAGGGTAAGCCGGCCGTAATAGCTGTCGTTGTAGAAGTAGTGGAAAAACCGCTCCGTCTCCGCGAAGACGATGCAGCCGGCAATGCCGCCCAGGACGAAGAAGAGACCGTCGATCTTCCCGGTGATGGCCGCGACAAGGGAAGTGCCCGGACAGTAGCCCCCGATGATAAAGCCTACCCCCATGATGAGCCCGCCCAAAATGCCGGGCCACAGATACGTCGGCGGGACCCAGATGAGGGAGTAGTCCAGGATGAACGTCTCCACGGCCAGGAAGACCAGAACCATGGCCACGATGATGGAGGTGAACATCACCTTGAGGACCCGAGCGTCCTTGAAGTAGAACTGGGCGGCCAAGTTCGGCGCGTAGTTAAAGCCCGATGTTTCCAGGGCAAAACCGAACCCAAAGCCGATGGCAAGCAGTACAAGGTAGAGAGCCGGCTTAGATAGTGTTAGCGGAAAAGGTGTCATTGTCCCATCCCTCCACGCTTAGTTCCAGACCCGACGCAAGAAATACGCCAGCGCGTACGCGCCTGCGAAAATGGCTATCATGATGGTCCAACTCCCCGCGGAGAGCACGGCCCCGCCGGTCAACGCCTGTCCGGAGGTGCATCCCCGGGCCATGCGGGCCCCGTAGACGAAGATGAACCCGCCCACAAAGGCCAGGAGCCACCGGGTTCGGTCCGAGATGCGAGGTCCTCGGGTTGTCTCCCATTTGGCCCGCCCGCCCAGGACGCCGGAGACAAAGCCGCCGATCAACATGCCGATGACCAGGGGGATCAGCCAGCTGGAGAAGGGGTTCTTGTTCCCTCCCGCGAGGTGGGCCAGAATAGGCGTGCGGTCCACATGCCCGGGCGCGACCAGGTCCACCAGGAAAGCCCCCACCGCGGCCAGGGCACCGGACGCACCCAGGCCCGTCCCCGGGATGAGGAAGGCCAAGAAGAGGACAATCCCCAAGAGGATACCTCCCCAATACGGATATGTGTACGGCTTGGTGGGCCGGTTGAACCAGCCCCGCTCCTGCCGCGTCGTGTCCACCACCTGCTTACTCATGCTACACCTCCCGTTCCGTTCTTCTCGATGCGCTCCCAGCCCGTGATCATGCCCCGGATGTCCTCCAGAGGCGTGAGCCCGGTTGTGGTCAGATACACATGACCCACGACAAAGGAGGCGAAGAGCCAAGCCCCCAGCGCGTGGATGGGCGCCAGCACGTGCAGTCCGCCCAAGGCCTGAATCGCGTCCGGCCAGTACTGTTCACCCCAAATGAGCAACCCGGTGAGCATCTGCAGGGGCAAGAGGACGTTCAACAGGCCAAAGTACGTCATCTGCTGGAGGGGATTCAACTTCCGTCCCGGCAGTTTCTCAAAGGGATGGGGTTCTCCCCGGAAGATGCCGTACGTGTAGTAACGGATTTGTTGGATAGCTTGGTCGAAGAACCCGCGCGGTTTGGGAATGAATTCCCGAATGGCCCCCGTAGTCACGTGGTAGAAGAGGGAGAGGGACGCATCCAGGATGAGGAGGATGGCCGCGACATTGTGGATGGGAACCAGGTACCGGTAGTTGCTCACCGCGGGCCACGCGTCGGGGCGGTGGATGAGCAGCCCGGTGACCAACAAGATGCCAATGGTCGTGGCTTGCAGCCAATGCCAGAAGCGCTCAAAAGGCGTGTAGAGGTACACCTCCTCGATCGCGACCGCGTGGGACCGTTCCTTTCCGGCAGCCTTGGCGGCCAAAATGCGGCCGAGCGCGTGGGCCCCAACGCCCAGCAGCGTCCCCATGAAGAGGAGAATCCCCAAGCTGTCAATCCACGGAACCCGATCGTGTCCGAAGATGTACAACCCATAGGCCCGAGGGTTGGGCTGGTAATAGAGCCCATCCTCCTTCTCCAGGAAGGTGCCCCCTTCCATCACGTTGGTATCCCGGACGAAGGTGGGCTTTACCCCTGCGGGCACATAGGGGGCCAATTGCATGGGACGAGTGAGACGAGAGTCCGTGTTGTGACACACCCGACACTCCTCCGTGGTCCAGCCCTTTTCCGCGACATCGTGGCTCACACTGTACGGCCGAACACGGCCTTCGACCCGCGGGTTGTGGAGCCCCAGCGCGGTGAGCCGTTGGGCAATGAGATCCCGCTTCGCGTCGCTGTCCAGGACCAACTCCTCCGGCGAGAGGGTGC
>JAADDB010000296.1 GCA_013154135.1 Chloroflexota bacterium | reverse complement strand
AGGGGGCTTCCCAATTTTTAGCCCGGGGGTTTAGCCCCGGGCGATGGGGCATGACCACACATCGCGGTTCATGAACGGTAGGGGCGGGTCTCAGATCCGCCCCTACAGGGGCCAGGGACAGAGCGCAAGCCCGTCCGCACCCAAAGGACCAGGGGGGGCACTCCGCATCCCACAGGTGCGCTTTCTGTTCCGTGGGCCAATCTATTGGATTGCAACTGTGCTTTGAATTGATTCTTTCCTGGCGAACTGTTTTTGGTGGGTGCTGGCCGGGCTTCGCCCGGCCAGCACCCACCAAAAACTCTTTCTATGCACGGGGCGAGGACGGGGGCACCCCGTCAAGGCTCGGACCCGTCCGCCGCCAAGGTAGTATTTGATTGGGACGGGAATACGTCGGCCGGGTGCCCACCCCGCGCCCCAAAGGGGCGCTTCCCGTTCAGCGGGCCAATGGATTGGGCTGCCCACCGTGGGCCGTTTGTGGCGATGCCCGGTCGGTCATGCGCCCATCCAGAGCCCCCAGAGGGGGGCGGATACACAATACCCAATCCCAACAGGAGCCCAGGCGATGGCTTCAGAGGAACAGCGAGAAGAGGTCTTCCGGCAATTACTGCACCAGGGAGTGCTCACACACGAAGATAAGCCCTTCTGGGACCTGTTGACTTGGGCCCGGCTGCAGAAGATGCTCACAGTCCTCCGCCATCGCACGAAACACATCGTCGTGGGCATGGAAGCCGTGGACGATGGGCACAACCAGGCCGCGATCCTCCGCTCCGCGGACGCGTTCGGCGTCCAGGAGGTGGCCGTGGTCACAGGCCGGGGCGGTTTCGCGCCCAGCGAGCGGGTCACCCAAGGAGCGCACAAGTGGCTGACCATCCGCCATTACCCGGACATCCAAGAGGCCATGGAATCCCTCAAAGCGCGGGGTTACGTGATATGGGCCAGTCGTCTGGACCCCCAAGCCGTGCCGTTGGACCGGGTTGACCTGTCCCGACCGGCCGCCTTTTTCTTCGGCAACGAACATGCGGGCCTTTCCCCAGACGCGTTGGCCTTGGCCGATCGCACCTTCGTCATCCCCATGGTGGGGTTTGCCCAGAGCCTAAACGTTTCCGTGGCCGCGGCCATCACCCTGTACCAATCCACCCATCGCGCGCGCGAGCTCTTGGGCGACGCGTATTTCCTCTCCCCTCAAGAACAGGGCGCGTTGTTCCGGCGTTGGTTGCGCATAGCAACCCCTAGTGTGCGGCGGATGGCTTCTTTGGAGGGGAGGAATACGTAATGGAAGAGACCCCCACGGCCGTGCGACGGAGTTTTTGGCCTTTGCGACTCACTTATCTCCTCTTCTTCGCGGCCATCGGCGCGGTGGTTCCCTTCATCAACCTACACTTTCAGCGGTTGGGGTATCAGGGCCACGCGATCGGCCTGCTCAACGCGTTGCCGCCCGCGGTGACCCTCTTCAGCGCCACGGTGTGGGCCCTGGTCGCGGACCGGTTCCACCTGCACCATTATTTGCTGCGGGTGATGTTCGTGGGCGCGGCCGTTAGCATGTTGGGGCTTTCCGCGGTCCAGGCCTTTTTGTGGATCGCGGCGTTTTATCTGGCCTTCGCCTTCTTCCAGAGCCCCATTCCCCCTTTGTTGGACACGGCCGCGTTGGAGGCCTTGGGAGATCACCCCGAGCGGTACGGTCGTCTGCGGGTTTGGGGGTCCATCGGCTTCATCACGGGGACGTGGCTTTTGGGGTGGCTCATCCGACGGTGGCACATGCCCTTGCTCTTCTTCTACGCCTACGCCACCTTTACCCTGTTGGCCGCGATTCTCTCCCGCTACCTCCCCCGCGTCCGGCCCCGGCCCCAGCCTCCCCTGTGGAAGGGCATACAACATGTGGCCGGCAGCCGGGCTTGGAGGGTCTTCCTCTCCCTCCTCGTCATGGTGGGCATGGTGAACACGGGGATGTACGCGTTCTTGCCCTTGCATGTGGCCGCGCTAGGGGGGGATGAACGGCTGATCGGGTTTGCCTGGGGCCTTGGCGCGGTCACCGAAATCCCCACCATGTGGTTTTCCCAGTACCTGCTCCAGCGATGGGGCTGGGGCCGTATGTTCCGGGCCGTGTTGGCCTTGTACGCGATCCGCATGATCCTGTACGGACTCATGCCCGCGGCCACCTGGGTGATCCCTATCAACCTGTTGCACGGCATTTCCTTCACCTTGTTGTGGGTGTCCAGCGTGACCTTTGCCGACCAACACGCGCCTCCCGGCATGCGTGCAACCGCGCAGGGCGTGGTAAACGGGACACTCTTCGGCTTGGCCGCCATCCTTGGTTCCCTTCTCGGCGGGGTTCTCTACGAGCTTTTGGGCCCGGCCCGCATGTTCCTCCTGTACGGCGGCGTGCTGGCCGTGGTCTTCCTCGTCTCCCTCCGGTTCCAGGAGGAAGCCACATGACAGGGGGTGATGGATGATGGGAGCCATATCGGACACGGTGATCCGGCGCATTCACGCCATGCCCAAGGTAGAACTTCACATCCACCTGGAGGGTTCCACCACTCCGGCCATGCTCTTCCACCTTCACGAGCGCAACGGGCTGCCGCCGCCAGCCGAATCCCCCGAGGCCCTGGCCGAGCAGTTTCGCTTCCGCGATTTCTCCGACTTTGTGGATATGTATCTGGTCATCCTTAACGCCATTCGCACGGCCGATGACTTCGCCTATCTGGTGTACGAGCTGGGGCGGGATAGGGCGCGGCAGAACATCCTCTACAGCGAGGTGACGGTCACTCCCTACGCCCACATTTGGATGGACAAAGGGCTCGCGCCGGAGGATATCATCGAGGGGCTGGAAGAGGGCCGTCGGCGGGTGCGCGAGGAATTCCGCGTGGAACTCCGCTGGATAGTGGACATCCCCCGCTCCCTGCCCGAACCCGCGGCTACCTGGACCGCGGATTGGGCCATTGCTTGGCAAGACCGGGGTGTGGTGGCCCTGGGCCTGGGCGGCCCGGAAGCAGGATACCCGCCCGAACACTTTGCCCACGCGTTCGCGCGGGCACGGGCCGCGGGATTACACAGTGCACCCCACGCGGGGGAGACCGCAGGGCCCTCCAGCGTGTGGGGCGCACTGCACGCGCTGGCCGCGGAACGCATCGGGCACGGCGTGCGCGCGGTGGAGGACCCTCTTCTCCTCGCCTACCTGCGGGAACACCAGATCCCCCTGGAGGTGAACCCGACCAGCAACGTCCAACTGCAAGTGTACCCGTCCCTGGAACAACATCCTTTCCCCCACCTGTGGCGCATGGGCCTGTACCTCACGGTGAACTCGGACGATCCGCCCCTGTTCCACACCACCCTGACCGAGGAGTACATCCGGCTGGTCCAAACCTTCGGCTTCACCTGGGAGGATGTGACCCGTTGGGTGCACAACGCGGCCCGGGCCGCGTTCTTAGACCCCGTGGAAAAGGACGCGTTGGTCCAGCGCATTGCCACGGGCATCTCATCTTTGGAGTGAATCCACATGAACGGATCCTGGCGTTCCTTGTCTACGTTGTCCAAAGAGGAACAGGAGAAGTGCTTGCGCACATTTTGGCCCTACCATCCCCGCCTTCTCCAGGCGGAGGTGGTGGCCGCGGTGGTGGACGAGCGTGCGTCCCTGTGCGGGGACACGTGGGGCCTGGGGATCTTTCACGGGCAGAAGGGCACTTACGCCGCGTGTGGGGGCGATGTCCCCCCAGAAGTGCCGCGTGCGCTCGAGGGGCTCGTCCACCTTTCCGAATATCTCTGTCCCTACGCGGTGGACCCGGACGGGGACGTGGAGGTGTTGAACTGGGAACGCCGGCCGGACCGGGGACCCCTGCACGATCCGCCCTATCGGTGGTGGCCTCTTTCTCCGGACGCGTATCGGGCCTTGCGCGAGGCCTGGGGCCGGGAGGGGGTCGCGTGGATCCGCCATCCGGATGTGTGGCTGACGTGGGGGGAGCGCCTGCCCTTGCAGGCTTTTGCCGTCGGTCCGACCGAGGAGCCCATGGCCGCGATGCTCCTCTGGGTCCCTTCCCCCGATTTCGTCTACATTGTGGATTTGGTGTGGGATCCGGCCCGTGGGCCCCGCTCGGTCGTGCGGTATCTCCTGCAGGAGTTATACATGCATCACCCTCGGGCTCACGTGGTTTTGGACGGCGAGCGGGTTGATAGCGCGTTGAACAAGGTGCTGATGGCGTTGGGCTACCGGGTATACCGCCGGCAGTGGGAAGGGAGGGGGGACGAGTAACGAGTAACGATTGACGATTAACGATTAAGGGGGATCGGCGGGAGGATGGGATCGGCTTGGATAGGCGAAGAGCCTAACGCATAACGAGTAACGAGTAAAGGGCGGGAGCGCCCATCTCAGCTCGTTTGTGGCGATGCTCGGCCGGTCATGCACCTCCGCTCGTGTCCCGCACAACGTCCTTGGCCCCCTCCTCTCTCCCAGCATTGGGAGAGAGGAGGGGCGAAACACCTGCGTTCTTTCCCCCGCCAACCCACAAGGGGTGGAGTGAGGGCCCCCACAGCCCCCGCAGGGGGCTTCCCTCCATTTAGCCCGGGGTTCAGCCCCGGGCGGACGTCGGGATAGAAATACGTCGGCCGTCAGGCCCTCACCCCCTCGCGGGTCGACGGGTAAAGGGCGTTGCCG
>JAADDB010000103.1 GCA_013154135.1 Chloroflexota bacterium | reverse complement strand
ACGCCGGAACCCCGCCAAGGCTCGGACCCGTCCGCCGCCGGGGTGCGACCGAGTTTCGTCCGTCAACCGGGCACGGGTAGGTAGACATGACTACACATCGCCCTACACGAACGGTAGGGACGCACGGCCGTGCGCCCGCCTTAATCGTCAATCGTTAATCGTTACTCGTTACTCCCTGGCCGATCGCACACCGCGGCCAAGGGGCTACCACATCTTGTCGGTCAGCCGGGGAAGCCGAGCCAAAGCCCAATCAATGGAGCATATAGGGGAAACGGAACTTCTGACGCACCGGGGTTGAAGCTTCACCGTACCACACTTCCGTGCCGTTAGAAGTCTGAATATTCCAAATAGCCCGCAGGCGTTCGTCGTTTTCCAAAGCAAAGCGGATGTAAATCTGCGCGGCCGTCTGCTGAGTTAAGGGGATCCTCGCGGACCAAGCAGGCGCGTTCACAGGCCGCCACTGTTCCCACCAAGTCTCCCCGTCATACCACCAAATGTGGACAAAATGCCCGTGTTCGCTCGTGGCCACCCCCACATGGTCCACATGCCCTACAGTGATGCGCTCCGGACGTAGCCAGTGATCCCCCCGCCCGACAGTGTAATACATCGCGTTCCCCGCGTACGTCATCTCCTTCCACACAATGTGGATGTTCTCCTGACTGTCCAGCACACTCTGCGCGCCGGTGCTGGGATGGGTGGAGTGACTGACATTGCGCGGGAGCGCCCATCTCCCGCCCTGACAGTACATGTAAAACACATTGCGGACACCGTCGGCATCGGGGCCTTGCCACACCACGTGGAACGTGCCCTCGCGGTCCACATAAATAATGGGGGACTTGCCTCGGGCGCTGGGGAGAGGAGCGTTCAGCCAGATGTTCCGGTCGTGGTCAAAGACCGCGTGATAAATGATATCCCGCCCCTTGCTCGTGTCATTCCACACCACGTGGAGCTCCCCCTTCGGGGAGATGGTAACGGCCAATCGGGGACTATACGACGCGCCCGGGGTGAAGGAAATAGGACGTGGCCAGGACCAGTGGCCATCCCGGAAGGACGTGTAATAGATCTCGTAATTGCCCACCACCTTGGCCACGAACACCATGTGGATCACATTGTCCTGGTCAAAGGCCACCGCGGGGGTAATGCCGAAGAAAATGCGCGTGGGCGCATGCCACACGCCGTCCGGCTCCTGCCAGGCATGATAAATCCAACCACCATCCTCCCACACCACATGGACGGCACCAGAAGGAAGGGCTAAGACCTGGACATCTGCCGGGTGTTCAAAATAACCCAACAGTTGTGGTTCGCCCACCCATACACGACGAGAAAAACCGGATTGGATGGCCGGACGAGAGGAGGGCAAGGATAGAGCATCGGCCACTGCGGTTGTATGGCGCAGCATGCCGGCAACCACGCCTAGGAGGAAGAGGGCAATGGCTGCGATGATTTTGTCTCGATGACCCCAATAGGCGCGTGTTTGTTTCATTCTTCCACCGTGCGTCTGTGTAAGCTGCGTTGTCCAACGGCCCCATTGACTAAAAAGGCGTGAAATCACGATTTCCACCCAGGAAGTGTAATATGATATTACACGTGCGCAAAATTGACAAATATCGCGGGTGTCGTTTTTTCCGGAGGAACCCCGTCAAGACTTAGAAATGATAGCCATGTCCGAAGCCACCTCCGTCCATGGTCATCCATCCGTTGTCATCCGCAGTCATACCCTCGTCTCACTCAACGGGTGCGTTCGAGTCCTCTCCACCGGAGGACTTCCTTCCTCCTACAGTTGGGGGATGGGAAACCTAGTACCACAGGTTCAGAGCTTATACGTTGTACCGGTCTATATGCCTCATAAGGATCAACGCAATTACCGGGCCGGAGGCCACGGCAAGAAGGGTGGGCGTGGACTTTCTTTCGGGTCGGTTGGACGGGGCTGTGGGGGAGAAGGTGTGTTGGCCCCGGGTTCGGTTGCTACAGTCGGCGTCGGTGTGGATGTGGGGGGTTCACCTGTTGAAGGTGTGGACGTGGCCGGGGGCGTCTCAGGTGAAGGTGTGGGCGTGGGCGTCGCGGTCTCCGTGGGGGATGGGACCACAGTAGGGGTGGGAGTGACCCCTTGCGTCGGCGTGGGCGTGACGGTCGGTGTGGGCGTCGGCATGGGTGTGGGTGTGGGCGTGGGTGTGGGGGTCGGGGTCGCCAGCACCCAGATGGACAGGGCATAATAGGTCCCATCCGGCAGTTGGACCACTCGCACGTGGGCCACACTCCCCGCGGCCAAGGTACCCTGCACATCCGTGGACGCGTCGTAGTGAATGCTTTGCCCCGCAATGACCACCGTGTCCTCGGTCACCATATCTATGGTGGCGATGAACTCGTAGACGTTCTGTTGGTGAACGGTGACGTGCTCTGCTTCGATGCGATCCACGTACTCCGCGACCTGGATGGTGACATACGCACCCACGTACACGCTCCCGTCAATGGGCGTGTTCTCGGGCACGTAGATGCTCATCGTCCCGTTGGACGTGCGCACTTGCCACACTTGTCCGTTGATGCCCTCCACGATGCCCGTGATGCTGTAGCGAAGCGGGCCTGCGGGGCGGGACCAGATGACGGTGATGTTGTCCGCGACCAGGTGGCCATCCTCCTCGTGGGCCACGACAAAGACTTCCGACCCCACTGTCGCGGGACCTTTGCTTTCGTCAATGGTCGCGTGGGAGACGTCCAGGATGTGGTTGCTCACCGTCCACGTGTTGCCGTTGATGACCTGGATGATGCCGTAGAACTGGATGGGAGGCGACCAATGGTTGGTCGGCGTGGGCGTCGGCGTGGGAGAAGCCGTCGCGGTCGCGGTGGGTGTGGGCGTGGACGTAGCCGTCGCGGTCGCGGTGGGTGTGGGCGTATCCGTGGGCGTAGCCGTCGGTTGGGGCGTGAACGTGGGCGTCGCGGTGGGCGTCGGCGTAGGCGTCGCGGTCGCGGTCCGCGTGAACGTGGGCGTGGAAGTGGGTGTCGGCGTGGGCGTCGCGGTGGCGAAGATAATGGGCACAGGGACCACGCCGGGCGCGACGGGCGGCTCGTCCAGGACGGTCACCTCGCGGGCGATGAGGCGCCCATCCCCGGGCGCGGTGGCGCGGACGATCACCCATTTGCCCACCTTGGGTTGACCTTGCACCCGTGTCCCTCCGGGCACGTACACATCATATCCGGCCACACGCCAGTAGTTCCCCCGGATCTCCAACAGGGGGCCACCGAATTCCAACGTGGGAACCTGGCGTCCTTCCTCGAGAACGCGGCGGACTTCCTCCCATCGACGCTGGAGGTATTCCAGTTGTTTGAGTTCCCGTTTCTCTTCGGACAGGGTGATGGCCAGGGAGATGCGTTCGACCGTGCGCTTGACCGGGTAGAGGGGGTCACCGGGCAGGCTTTGGGAAGCCATGACAAAGGTTGTGCGGCCCAGGACCAAGACGATGAGCACGAGGGCGATGGTGACGAACGCGCGCTGCCAGGAGCGCGGTGCGGGGGTGAGCCAGCGGGCCCACTCCTCGCGCAGGGCCTTCCACCAGCGGGTGAGGGGGTGAGGTTGCGCGGGCTGGGCAGTGGCGCGCAGCGCTTCGGCCTGGGCCAAGAAGGCCTGTTTGCCCGCGGCCACGCGCGCGGGATCGCGCGGTGGCGGCGGTGGGAACGCGTCCAGCGCAGCCACCACCTCCAACAACGGCGCTAACTCCTCGGCCTCCTCGGGAGAGAAAGCCGCGAGGATCTCTTCCGGCGGTTGGCCGGCTTCTAACGCTTCAACGGCTTTCTCAAATAGGTCCTCTACATCCCGATGCTTGTTCACGCTGCGTCCTTCATTAACCGGCGTAAGCGTTCGATCGCGCGAAATTGCAGAGCTTTCACCGCGCCCTCTGTTTTGCCCAATCGCTCTGCCACTTCTGCGATGCTATACCCCTCGAGAAAGCGCATGACAATGACATCCGCCTGTTCGGGGGTGAGTTGATTGATGGCTTCGCGTAAAGCCTCCACCTGGAGTGACTTGGCAGCAGCTTGAAAGGGGTCGGCCTTCTCCGCGCGAAGGGGCAGGCCCGTGTCCAGGGATACTTGTTGGGCCCGCCCCTTCTTTCTATAGTGGTCCACCACCACATTGTGAGCAATCCGGTACAGCCATCCAGAAAATGAGGTGCGCCACTCCTTGCCACTATGAATGGCCTCCAGCATCTTGGTGAAAGTTAGGGCAGTCAGATCCTCCGCCACATCGGGATCACCCACCCGGTGATAGATGTAGCGGTAGATACGATCGGAGTATTGATCGTATATCCGTTCTAATGCCCTTGTATCCAGGGCTTTAGCGCGTTCGAGAACGCCACGCTCTGCGACGTCGGCTGCCACGGATCTGCCCTTTGTCCTTTGGTTCACCTATATATGACGCAAAAGTGGCCGAAAAATTACGGGTGAATTGAAGGAATTTCTACCAATTCACCAATTTGGTGGGACCTACGTGGCCCGTTTCCAGACGATGAGGATCCTCTGGATGGCCGTGATATGTGTCAGGGGGGCGAGTATCCACAGTGCGGCTTCAATGTGTAAGAATATAAGGCCTAAGATAAGTATAACCAATCTCTCGAATCTCGTCAATAAACCTTCGGTCACTTGTACACCAATGGATTCCGCTTTGGCTCGGGTATAGGAGACAAGAAGAGAACCTAAAATGGTCAGGTAAATGAGGTAAATCATGTATTCAGCTCGATGTTGGGTGTAATAAACGAGCAGCCCAAAGTAGAGCAGTCCCTCCGCGTACCGGTCCAGGGTGGAATCCAAAAAGGACCCCAGTCGGGTGACCTGGCCCGTCTCCCGCGCCAAGGCCCCATCCACCGCGTCCAGCCACACCGTCAAGAGGAGGAGAATCCCCCCTATCCGGAAGTACCCTCGGGCGAGGACCACGCTCACCCCTGCCACCAACAGGAATCCCCCAATGGTGAGCGCGTTAGGCGTGACGCCAAGTCGCCAGAAGAACCGAGCAATGGGACGCAACAGCTGTCGTGACCACTTGCGGGCAATGTCGCTGAACATGGATGGGTGTCTCCTCCTCTTCGATTTGACCGGGTTGTCCCCGGGGAGTTGGGTTCTCGGTTAGGCCGTGTTCTCTTCCCCCACTTGGGCCTTCAAATAGGCTTCGATGAAGGGGTCGATCTCCCCGTCCAACACGGCTTGGACGTTTCCTGTTTCGTAACCGGTGCGCAGGTCTTTGACCATCTGATAAGGTTGTAACACGTACGAGCGGATTTGGTTACCCCATCCGGCCTCCACGTGCTTTCCCTTGAGCCGTGCGAGTTCTTGCTCCCGCTTTTCCAGTTCCAACGCGTAGAGGCGGGCCCGCAAGATGCGCATGGCCATTTCCTTGTTTTGATGTTGACTGCGCTCGTTCTGGCACTGGACGACTATGCCGGTGGGCAGGTGGACAATGCGCACCGCGGTCGCGTTCTTCTGGACATGTTGTCCCCCCGCGCCCGCGGATTTGTACACGTCAATGCGCAGGTCGTTCGGGTTGATGTTGATTTCAATGTCATCTTCGATGAGGGGCATGACCTCAACCAGGGCAAAGGATGTGTGACGCCGCGCGGACGCGTCAAAGGGGGATATGCGCACCAGCCGGTGGACGCCTTTTTCCGCTTTCAGGTGGCCGTACGCGTAGGGGCCACGCACGGTCATGGTGACGCTTTTGATCCCCGCTTCCTCGCCCGGAGTGAGGTCGGTGATCTCCACTTCGTATCCTTTTCGTTCGGCCCAGCGGGTGTACATGCGCAGGAGCATTTCGGCCCAATCCTGAGCCTCGGTGCCCCCGGCTCCCGCGTGGATGGAGAGGACCGCATCGCCCTTGTCATGGGGGCCGGAAAGGGCCAGCTGGAACTCGCGTCGGTTGACTTCGTTCTCCAGGGTATCGGTCTCCGCGGCCACCAGGGCCTGGGTCTCCTCGTCCCCTTCCTCCTCGGCCAGTTCGAGGAGTTCGATGTTGTCCTGCACTTGTCGGGACAAGGTGTTCCACGCGTCTACCAGCTGGCGCAGGGAGGACAACTCGCGGGTGAGTTTTTGGGCCCGTTCGTTGTCGGACCAGAAGTCCGGTTGTCCCGATGCTTTTTCGATTTCCGCGATGCGTGCCTCTTTGCCGGCTATGTCAAAGACGCCTCCTTATATCTTCCACGCGCTCGCGCAGGTCTTCCAACCGCTGTTGCAGTTCGCTCATTGGTCACACCTCCTTTGTATTGAGTCTCCCACGGGACTGAACCCCGTGCCATTGTCGGAACAGAAACACGGCCGCCTTATGGCCGCAGTACCTTGGCCGCGGACGGGTCCGCCCCTTCGCGGGGCGCCGACGTTTTCCCCCCGGGCCAAGAAAGAGTTTTGTGTGCGTGGTGGGCGGCCACCACGCACACAAAACAGTTTTCTCCGGGAAAGACTCCTATCTCAAAAACGGCGCCCTTCCCGTTGAATGGCGTTCATCTGATTGACGGACAAAACTCGGCCGCGGACGGGTCCGCACTTCGGCAGGGCGCCGACGTTTTCGCCCCGTGCCGGATATGGGTTTTGCGTGGATGAGGGTCGGGCTTCGCCCACGCAAAACAGTTCCCCAGGAGAGAAATCAACCGGGATCCCTACTCATTACGAAACAGCGCTTCCACAAACGCGTGGGGGTCGAACTCCGCGAAGTCGGTGATGCCTTCGCCCGTGCCCACGAAACGCACGGGCACGCCTAGCTCCTTCTGGATGGCAAACACCACCCCGCCCTTCGCGGTCCCGTCCAGTTTGGTCAGGATGACGCCGGTGATGTCCACGGCTTCTTTGAACTTCTTGGCCTGGATCAGGGCATTTTGGCCGGTGGTAGCATCCAGGACCAGGTAAGTCTCATGGGGGGCCCGGTGGACCTGACGCGCGCAGATGTTGCGGATCTTCTGCAATTCCTTCATCAGGTTGTACTTGGTGTGCAGGCGTCCTGCCGTGTCGATGATGAGCACATCGGCCTTGCGGGATTCCTGCGCCGCGCGGATCGCGTCGTACACCACCGCGCCCGGATCACTGCCCGGCTGATGGGCAATGACTTCCACGCCAATGCGATCCCCCCACATGCGCAGCTGGTCGATGGCCGCGGCCCGGAACGTGTCCGCGGCGGCCAGCAGGACTTTCTTGCCCCGTTGTTTCAGGTAATAGGCCAACTTGGCGATACTGGTCGTCTTGCCCGAACCGTTCACGCCCACAACCAGAATCACGGTGAGCAGCCGAGGGGTGTCCAGAGCGGAAGGCGGGGCCTCCCCAAGGAGTTGGGCCATTTCTTCCTTTAAGAGCTTGTACGCGTCTTCCGGCCGTTTGACGCCCTCTCGTTCCACCCGTTCCCGCAACCGTTCCACCAACTCCATGGTGGTTTCGACCCCCACATCGGCCTGGATGAGGAGGGCTTCCAAGTCCTCCCAGAACTCCTCATCCAGAGTCTGCCCCTGGAAGAGGGCGGCGATATGTCCAAAAACCCCGCGACGGGTTTTTTCCAAACTCTGTTCCAGACGCTCCGCGTCTTCCTTTGACCCACGCTTGAATATCTTACCGAAAACCAATGGTCCACCTCCCAAATGATTGAACTTGACCCCACGGGTCCTGATGAATGTTGTCCGCATCGAGGCGCGAACAACCGGAGCTTTTGCCCTTTTGGACTCCGAGCTGCACGTCAAACACCACATTAGATGGTAACGGTGTCCAAGCCCCTTGTCAATATGGAGTGGGTGTTGGGGGCAATATGCACAACACGAGCCCGTTCAAAACGCCCTTCCCCCTTCATCGTTATTCGTCCATCGTTCCTCGTTGCTCCCCACCCGCCTTGCAATTCCACGGTTTTTGCCTAAAATGACAGGAGTTGGTAGCCGGACCGAGCTTTGTTAGCCCACCAGGGACGTCTGTCCAAAGCCCAGGGCTCCACACCCGATACACACCTGATACCCGATATAACATACCGGAGGAGTAGCAATGACAGAGATGGAACGCTTGAACGAGGAAGAACCAGTCGTCTACCTCACCCGCGAGGGATATGAAAAGCTGAAGGAGCGGCTGGAATACCTCATCAACGTCCGACGCCCGGAGATTGCCCAACAGATCCACGATGCCAAAGAAATGGGGGATATCTCGGAGAACGCGGGGTATGACGAGGCCAAGAATGCCCAGGCCTTTCTGGAAGGGGAGATCGCGGAGCTGGAGTGGAAACTCAAACACGCGGTCATCATTGAAGAGGATCGGCCCGGGGACACGGTGGCCTTGGGCGCCCAGGTGACTGTGGTAGATGAGGCCTCCGGCGAGGAAGAGACGTACACCATCGTGGGGTCCGCGGAAGCAGACCCCTTTGAGGGCCGCATTTCCAACGAATCCCCGGTGGGCAAGGCCCTGATGGGCCACAAAGTGGGCGAAGTCGTGGAAGCCCACACCCCGGGGGGGATCCTGCGCATGCGCATCACCAAAATCCAATAAGCCTTTGACAACCCAGGAGACACCATGGACCTAGGAGCCGTTACCGACCAGGAACTCATCCGCCGCAAGAAGTTGGACGAACTTCGCGAGCGAGGGATCGACCCCTACCCCGCGCGGGCCGAACGGACCCACACCGCCAAACAGGCCAAAGCCGCGTTTGAACGGGGAGAACTGGGCCCGGAGGATTCCGTCGCGCTCGTGGGGCGCATGATGACCCGCCGCATCATGGGCAAGGCCTCCTTTGCCCACATCGAAGACGGCAGTGGCCGCATTCAAATCTACCTGCGCCGGGACATCCTGGGCGATGAGACGTACAACTGGTTCTTCAAGAAAATGCTGGACATCGGGGACATCATCGGGGTCAAGGGGCCCATCTTCCGCACCCGGACCGGCGAGATCACCTGTGAAGTGCACGAGATCACCCTCCTGGCCAAGACCCTTCACCCCCTGCCCGACAAATGGCACGGTCTGACCGACGTGGAGACCCGCTATCGCCACCGGTATGTGGATTTGATGGTCAACCCGGAAGTGCGGGAGATCTTCATCAAACGGGCCAAACTGGTCCGGGCCCTGCGGGAGTACTTGGACAAAGAGGGGTTCCTGGAGGTGGAGACCCCCATCCTCCAGCCCATTTACGGGGGTGCTGCCGCCCGTCCCTTCACCACCTATCACAACGAACTGGACCAGACCCTGTACCTGCGCATTTCCTTTGAACTCTACCTCAAACGCCTCATTGTCGGGGGGTACGAGCGGGTATACGAGATCGGGCGGGACTTCCGCAACGAAGGGGTTTCCTTCAAACACAACCCCGAATTCACCCAGCTGGAATTCTACGAGGCCTACACCGACTACCACGGGGTCATGCGTCGGGCGGAAGAGCTGATCACCTACGCGGTGGAACAGGTAAACGGCGGCCTTCAACTCACCTACCAGGGCCATGAGATCGACTTCACCCCGCCTTGGCCTCGCATCCCCTTGCGGGACATCATCCACGACCGCACCGGCATCGACATCCTCCAGTACCGGGACCCGGACGCGCTGCGCCAGGCCATCCGCAAGATCGGGGGAAATCCCAACCCCGAAGCAGGATGGGGCAAACTGGTGGACAGCCTCCTCTCCTCCTACGTGGAAGAGACCCTCATCCAGCCCACCTTCCTGGTGGACTATCCCGTGGATATCTCCCCCCTGGCCAAGCGCTCCCCCGATAACCCGGACATCGCGGAGCGCTTCGAGGGGTTTGTGGGGGGAATGGAGATCTGCAACGCGTTCAGTGAGTTGAACGACCCGCTGGACCAGCTGGACCGGTTCCTGGAACAGCGCCGGGCCCTGGAGGCAGGGGACGAGGAGGCCCATCCCATTGATGAGGACTTCATCCTGGCCCTGCGCTTCGGCATGCCCCCCACCGGCGGGTTCGGCATGGGCATCGACCGGCTCACCATGGTCGTCACGGACAAACCATCCATTCGGGAAGTCATCCTCTTCCCCCACCTGCGCACCAAGGGGATGCCCTCCCACCTGCCGGAACTCCTGGCCCTGAAGGAGGGAAAACCCATCCCCCAGAGCAAGGAAGAGGAGTCCGCGGAGAACCCGGACTAAGCCATGTCCCATCCCTTATACGTGGCCTTTGTCTGGCATCACCACCAGCCCTACTACCGGGAACCGGAGCGGGATACCTACATCCTGCCCTGGACCCGGGTGCACGCGGCCAAGGATTACCTGTTCATGGCCGAACTCCTGGCCGAACACCCCCAGGTCAAAGCCACCTTCAACCTGGTCCCTTCCCTCATCGAACAGCTGGACGCGTACGCCAGGGGTCAGGCCGAAGATCCCATGACCTTGTTGGGACGTCAGAGCACCTGGAATGAGGAGGAGAAACGGCTTCTCCTCAACCTGGGGTTCAGCATCCACTGGCAGAACCTCGCCTTTCGTTACCCCCGCTATCGGGAGCTCATCCACCGGCGGGATACGGCCCTGCGCGATCCCAACGTCTTCTCCGACCAGGATTACCGGGATCTCATCGCGCTCTTCAACCTGGCCTGGACCCATCCCCGCTACGTGCAGCAGGATGATCGGCTTCGGCGGTTGGCCGAGAAGGGGCGGGACTTTACGCCCGAGGACATCGAGACCATTGTGCGCGTGCACCGGGAGCTGTGTGCTCGTGTGGTCCCTGCCTATCGGGAGCTGGAGGAGCGGGGACAGGTGGAACTCACCGCGTCCCCCTACTACCATCCCATCCTGCCTCTGTTGGTGAACAACGAGCACGCGCGGCGGGCCACACCCGACATCGAGATCCCCCAACCGCCCTTCGCCGTCCCGGAGGACGCGCAAGCCCAGATTGCGTTGGGTGTCTCTCTGTACCAACAGACGTTCGGCCATGCCCCTCGGGGGATCTGGCCTTCGGAGCAAGCCGTCTCCCCCGAAGCCGTCGCGCTCATCCGGCAGGCAGAACTCACCTGGTTCATCAGCGACGAGGCTGTGTTGGGCCGCAGCCTCGACTACTACTTCGCGCGGGATGAACAAGAACAAGTGCGGGAGCCCCACCGCCTCTATCAGCCCTACCGCATCTCCACCCCCCACGGGGATGTGGTCGGCGTGTTCCGGGATCACACCCTTTCCGACAAGATCGGGTTCGTGTACATGCATTACCCGGCCCACCAGGCCGCGGAGGATCTCATCATCCGCCTCCAGACCATCTACTACCGCCTGCAAGATCCGGAGCACCCTTATCTGGTGGTCATTGCCCTGGACGGGGAAAACGCGTGGGAACACTACCCGGAGAACGGGGAGCCCTTCCTCTCGGACTTGTACCGTCGCCTGGCCGAACATTCCCTGTTGCAGACGGTCACCGTGGCCGAGTTCTTGGAGCAGTTCCCCCCGCGCGTGCAGTTGGACCATCTGGCCACCGGCTCTTGGATCAACGGGGATTTGACTACGTGGATCGGGGATCCGGAGCACACGCGGGCGTGGAGTCTTCTCCGGGACGCGCGGGAGCAGGTGGAGGAGCACAAGCGGTTGTGGCGCCAGAATCACGGTCGTGAGGAGACGCTCCGTCGGGCCCTGCGCCACGTGTACATTGCCGAGGCCAGCGATTGGTTTTGGTGGTACTCCCGCCGCAATTCGTCGGATCAGGATGTGCTGTTCGACGCGCTGTTCCGGGCCAACCTGGCCGCGGTGTACCGGACTCTGGGGCTCCCCGTGCCCGACGCGGTGTTGACGCCCATCGTTGGGGGGCCATCCATCCCGGAGGAGCAGTTACCCGCGCCCATCATCTCCCCTCCCCTGGACGCTCGGCCCCAACCCGCGCCGGAGTGGGCCAAGGCCCATGTGATCCGGGGACATACTTCCGTGGGCACCATGCAGGTGGCTCAAGCGCCCATTACGGCCATGCGGGTGGGCTACGATAATGATTTCCTCTACGTCCGTCTGGAGCTGGGACAACCCGTTCAGGAGGAGATTGTCCTTTCCCTCACCGGGCCCACCGGCGCGCTGGGGGATTTGGTCATCCCGCCGTGTGGCCGGGGGGAGCCTCGCATGTGGCGCTATGGGCATCCAGTGTCCGTCCCCTTGCGGTTCGCGTGTCGGGACAAGGTCATTGAACTGGCCATCCCCTGGAAAGCCTTGGAGCTCTATCCGGGGGATGAGGTGGGCATTCGGGTGGGGATTTTCCACCAGGGGCGGTTGGAGCACGCTCTGCCGCCCGATACGCCCTATCGTTTGAAGATTCGCTGATGGATGGACGAAACTCGGTTGTATCCTGGCGGCGGGCGGGCCAGGGGCTAAAGAGTAACGATTGACGATTAACCCAAGTTTTGCGCAATCAGATACCATATCACAAAAAACGCATCAAAAAAAGCATTTCCGTGGTGGGACTATATGTAGTGGCCCATCCCCGGACAACCACTACATATAGACCAGCATCCGGATCGAGCCCCACCATATCGAAGAGTTCGGCCAGGTCTAACCATGGATAAGCACTCCAACCACGAGCCAGGTAGGCGATCTCTCGGCCATGAAAGCTATCGCCAGGTGAAAGTACTCTATCCAGGTTGTACTGAGCCTTGAAAAGGGGCGCTATGGCCTCCTGCAAGTGTCCAAAAAAGGGCGTTTTTCGTGCTTTGCCCGCTGATTGCGCAAAATCTAGGTTAATCGTCAATCGTTACTCCTTACTCCCCTTCTCTCTTTTGCCAACTCCAACGGCATCAGTATAATAGAGCCACTCGGGGACCGCAACACCTGCCCCCACACTCGCCACACAGGCCATGCTCATAGGGGGTGATACCTAACGATACACCGTACAAAGGCGATTCTATGATCCATCGACGCAAGGCCTATTACCTGTTGGGTGTGCTTCTGGCCATCCTGCTGAGTGCACTCGCGATCACAACCCACTCTGCCCCCGCGGATACCCTGCCCTTGACCCCGATTCCCGGTCGTCTGCCCAATGCCCGATATCCCGGTGTCTACACCTTTGAGGACTTCAACAACGTCAACCCTCGTTTTTCCGCGGTGGTGGGGGGACACCGGAACTTCAACTGGGATGAGATCAACCCCGCGCCGGGATACTACAACTGGGAACTGATCGACACCTGGATTGACCAACAAGTCGCGCTGGGCAAAAAAGTGGGCTTCGCGGTCAACACCTACAAAGGCGCGGACAGCGGTGGCGACGTCACCCCCGCCTGGGTGTACGAAGCCCATCCCAACGCCCACATCTTCTGCTACGACGAATTCAGCGTCCCCAAATACTGGGATGCCGATTGGCAAGCCGCGTACCGCACCTTCCTCCAGGCCTTGGGTCAACGTTACAACGGCGACCCGCGCGTCGCGTTCATCGAAGTCTCCACCGGCGTCTACGGCGAAGCCCGGCCCGTGGAAAGCGGGCTCAACAACTGCGTACGGGATCACGGGCTCACCTCCGACCTCTGGGTTCAGACCGTCAAGCGCATCCTGGACATGTACCGCGACGCGTTCCCGGACACCCCTCTCCTCTTCCAGATGGGCCACTTCCTCCGCTGGAGCGAGCGCAAGGAAACATCCGACTACGCGGCGGAAAAGGGCATCGGCCTGAAGTGGAACCTCCTCCTCGCGGACACGGGGAACGCCATCTTCAGCGAAGAGGACGGCTGTACCCGGGACAACAGCTGCGGCGCGGGGTGGGCCGAACTCATGTGGCGATGGTGGGCTCACGTGCCCATCGCGTTCGAAGGGTACAACTACTACTTTGACGACGCGTCCGGCCAGTTCATCTGGGGCGTGTACAACGCACTGGACAAACATGCGGATTACCTTGTCCTCAACTCCGGCATCACGGCCAACAGCGACTACCAGGATGAGCTCCTATTCGCGCACAAATACCTGGGCCGCACTCCCGGCGACACACCCAGCGTGTGGGTTGCGTTGCGGGACAGCGACCCACATAACCCGCGCATCTACTCCCCCCGGTTGCGCCAGCACACCAACTTCTCCTTCTGGCTCTACCAGGATGACTCGGTGCCCGGGGGCAAGACCGTGGCCGAGTTCAACGTGGGGCCCCAGCCCGAAGGCCGTTTTACCCGGCGCACTGATGAGCGGACCGGCAACCCCTGCATGTATTTCAAGGTCGACGACGCGTACTTCCACAACGGCCCGCCCGGCGTCACCATCCGCGTGACGTATTACGACCGGGGGCGGGACACCTGGGAGCTCCAATACGACGCGCGGGACTACATCTACCGAAGTGCCGGGATCGTGCGCAAGCAGAACTCGGGCAAATGGGTCACGCGCACCTTCGTCCTGGACGACGCGATCCTGGCCAACCGGCAGACCGGTGGGAGTGATTTCCGCATCTGCTCCCGCAACGACGGCGACGAGTACATCCACTTCGTTGAAGTCATCCGCAACGAACGCGCCCAACCTTCGCCCACCCCTCTGCCCACAGCCACCCCGACCCCGACCGCGGGTACCCAAACGCCCACGCCGACCCCGCGTCCCTCGGTCCACACCCTCATCCTCCAACACGGTGTGGACGGCTACCGGGGCGGCGCGGATACCTACATGGACGTGAAAGTGCCGACCCACAACTTCGGGCGGGCCCAGGTCTTGGCTGTGGACACCTTCGGCGGCAAGCGCACCCTCATTCGCTTTGGGAACTTGCCCCAACTTCCTCCCGGTGCCACCCTCATCGGAGCAGAACTCTCCCTCTACTACATCACCCGGGAACCCTGGTGGAGCACCGGGTGGGTTCGGGCCTACGACCTGTACAAGCCCTGGGAGGAGCTGGAGGCCACCTGGCTTCAGGCCGCGAACGGCCGTCCGTGGGCCAAGGGTGGGGCCGAGGACACCACCTACGACCGGGCACCCCACCTGACCGATGATGTCTGGATCGGCCCTCAATACCGGTGGTATGAGTTGGACCTGACCCCCCTGGTCAAACGGTGGATGGCCCACCCGGAGACCAACCGGGGCGTCCTCCTGAAGGGGTGGATCCTGGGCAACAAGAGCCTGTACATGGAATTCGCGTCCAACCAGTATCCCGACCCCAGCAAGCGCCCGCGACTCATCCTCTACTACACCATGCCCACGCCCACACCCACACCCTGTCCGGGCGGTGTGTGCGCGACCCCTACCCCCACCTTCACCGCGACGGCCACGCGCACGTGGACGCCCATCACCCCGGGGGCACCCACCTTCACCCCCACCCCCCCACCCACACGTACACCTACCCCCACGCTCACGCCTACCCCCACGCCTACGCCCACACCCACCACCATCATCCTCCAAAACGGCAGCGATCCGGGTACAGGGCGGGTCTACCAGGGCGCCCAGGATACGTACATCGAACGGTGGAACCCGGACGTCAATTACGGCGCGGACATGGCCCTCAGCCTGCGTCGGGACGTGCGGAAGACTTTGCTCCGCTTTGACACCCAACTCATCCCCTACCACGCCACCGTGTGGCACGCGGAGTTGCGCTTGTGGGTCATCAACCGCAGCAACAGCGAGCCCATCCAGATCAGCGCCTTCCCCTTGCGCCGCGGCTGGGAAGAGATGGAAGCCACATGGCGTACAGCTCGCCGCGGGGAACCCTGGAGCGAACCGGGCGCCGAAGGCGTGGAAGACCGAATCCCCCACGCGGTCACCCAGCAGACGGTGGAGATCGGCGGGGGGTGGATCGCCTTGGACTTGACCCCTCTGGTCCAGCAATGGGTCCGGGATCCCCAGTCCAACCAAGGGGTTCTCCTGGAGGTGACAGGGGGAGGTCCGGGGTACTACAACATCTTCAGCAGCAACGCGCCCACGCTGGACCTGCGTCCCCAGCTCGTCATCACATACGCGGCGGACCCGGGAGAGCGCGCCACGCCCACGCCATCGCCATCGCCCACCGCAAGTCCCACCTTCACCTTCACCCCTTCGCCCACCCGGAGCAGTGTGGAAGAGCTCACCTTGTACGAAGGGGCCACGGTCGCGGGACAGCCTTACACGGTGGACGATACGTATTTGAGCCGGTGGGAGCCGAGTCAAGCTTACGGTGGCGAGCGAATCCTCCTCCTCCGCTCCGGGTATGTGCGGGTGGCCCTGCTGCGCTTCCCGCTCCAGCTCATCCCGCGGCAAGCCATTGTGCAGGAAGCCACATTGCACCTGTACCACACGACCCGGGATCGAGGGCTTCCCCTGACGTTGCGGGCGTACGCGTTGCGCCGCGCGTGGGATGAGACAGGAGCGACCTGGCAGTCCACAGGAAGAGGACCGTGGGACGAGCCCGGGGCCCAAGGCGCGGGAGACCGCGCGCCAAACCCCGCGGCCGAGGTGGTGATCGACCAGACCCGTGGGTGGACTCAGCTGGATGTGACCGCGTTGGTCCAGGAGTGGGTGCGCGATCCGGAGATGAATCAGGGGCTGTTGCTGGAAGGTGCGAGCTCCGGCGGCGTCCAGTACACCTTCCTCAGCTCGGAATGGAATGACCCTGACCAGCGCCCGCGCCTGGTCATCCGGTACACGGTTCCCACGCCCACCCCGACTCCCACACCTTCTCCCACCTTTACGCCGACGCCCACGCCCACGTGGACACCCACTTTCACCCCAACGCCCACGCCTACGTGGACCGCGACCTTCACCCCAACGCGGCCTGCGACTCCTTCGCCCACGGCCACTTTGCCGCCCATGACGCCCACGCCCCCTCTGCCCACGCCTACGCCCGGCCCCAAGCACCTGTACGTGCCTGTGCGGGTCACGCCCGTGGTCATTGATGGGGTGTTGGATGAGTGGAAGGGCGCTCCGGTGGCCTATTTGAGTTCGGACAGCGCGGATACGGTGTTTCGCCAGCGTCCTGCTCCCTCGGACCTCAGCGGGTGGTTGTGGAGCGCGTGGGATGGGGAGTACCTCTACTTTGCCGCGCACATTGTGGATGATGTGCTCGTGGGGCAGGACAGTATTGATGTCTGGCGGGATGATGGGGTGGAGTTCGCGGTGAACGGGACGCCCGGTCAGGCCGGCGAGGGGTTCCACCAAATTACCCTGGTGGTGGATGGTCGGGCTACGGATTTCGGATCCCGTGTGCTGCCGGCCGGGGTGCGCCACGCGGTCCGCCCTGTCCCCGGAGGATATTTGGTGGAATTGGCCATCCCCTGGCCCGTGTTGCACGTGTTGACCCCCGATCCCGAACGGGAGCTCCTGTTCACCTGGGGCATTCACGACGATGATGATGGAGGGGACTGGGACACGTATCTCATCTGGGCCGGCTATTCGACCATCGACCCGGACGCGGACCACGCGCCCCTCACCTTGTTGCCCGGCACAGTCCCGCCCACGGCCACACCCACGCCCTCTTCCACCCCTTCTCCCACGCCCACGCATCCCGTGCAGGAGGCGGTGTTCCAGGATGGGATGGGAAGTTATACGGGCACGCGGGATACAACGCTGGACCGCTGGCAGCATACCCTTTCCCTGGGCCGGGAAGCCCACCTCTACGTCCGCACGTTGGAAGGCGCGTCCCTCCTCCTCCGTTTTGAGGGACTTTCCTTGCCTGCTCAGGCCCAGGTAGAGCGGGCGGTGTTGGAGCTCTTCCTCATGCAGCGGAGTTCGGACCAGCCGGTCACGCTGGACGCGTACATGATGCGTCGCCCCTGGCAGGAGGAGACCGCGACGTGGGAGCAGGCGGACGTGGGGACTCCTTGGGACGTGCCCGGGGCCCGGGGGACGAGGGATCGCGGCGCGCTTTTGGGGCAAGTGTCGGTTCAGCGCCGGGCCGGATGGGTCGCGGTAGACGTCACCGAAGCTGTTCGGGCCTGGCAGGCTCATCCCGACCAGAACTGGGGCATCCTCCTGGAGGCGCACGGGGACTCCCCGGTCACGTTGATGTTCCCGAGCCGGGAATGGCTTTCGGCCAAAGTGCGCCCCCGATTACGTATTCTGTGGCGTTAGGGGTATTAGCGCCCGGCTCTCATCACTCATTTACTCGTTAATCGTCAATCGTTACTCTTTACTCACCACCACCTTCATCTATGAACCGACTACCAACAGAAGTCCACACATACCTAGAATCGCATACAACGTTGGCCTTGAGCACGCGGGATGGGGAAGGGCATCCGGCAGTGGCTCCCCTTTTCTACGCGCTTTTGCCCCAAGGAGACTTGGTGTTCATCTCCTCCCCTCACACGGAGCACGTGCGCAATGTGGTGCACCATCCCCTTGTGGCACTGGCGGTCTACAGGGAGGGACAGGAGTGGCAGTGGATCCAGGGGCTTCAGGCGCGCGGGTGGGCCTATGAGCTCCCGCCGGAGATGCATCGCGAGGCCTGGGACGCTTATGTCCAGAAGTTCCCTTGCCTCCGTGACCTGTTCGACACGGCCGTGCCTTCGGTCCAACAACTGCGCGCGGCCCTGGCGGATGCCCGTTGGTACGCCATCCGCCTTACCTGGGTGCGGATCATCGACAACCGGGTGGCCTTCGGCCACAAAAAAGAATGGCAACGGAGTGAGGAGGGCTCATGGGTTCAGATACGGTGAGACGGACTCCGGAAGAGGCGGCCAAACTCGGTCATCCCAGTTACGTTTGGCGGGAAGGGCAGGAGCGGCGGCTTCGTCTGATCCGGCAATGGGCGAAGACGGAGGGGGCGCGCATTCTGGTGGATGGGTGCGGCATCGGCATGTACATCCACGCGCTGCAGCGGTATACCCCTCACGTCTACGGTTTGGATATCGATGCCAAAGTCCTGCGCGTTGCCGGGGAATCCCTTTCCCTCCTCTGCCAGGCGGCCGGGGAAGCCCTCCCCTTCCCGGATGACACTTTCGACACGGTGCTCAGTCACGAGGTCATCGAGCACGTGATGGATGACCGTCAGACGGTCGCGGAGATGGTGCGGGTGCTGAAGCCGGGAGGACGCATTGTCCTCTTTTGCCCCAACCGCTTCTACCCCTTTGAGACCCATGGGCATTTCTGGCGTGGGAAGTATCACTTCGGCAACACACCGCTGATCAACTACCTGCCCGACGTGTTGCGCAACCGTCTTGCCCCCCATGTCCGCGCGTACACCCCTTGGGGCTTGCGGGATCTCTTCCGCGACCTGCCGGTTCGGGTGGTATACCACACCCAGATCTTCCCCGGCTACGACAACATCATCGCCCGCTCCCCTCGGCTGGGACGCTTTGTTCGCGGTGTTACCTACGCACTGGAGCGCACGCCCTTGCGCATTCTGGGGCTCTCCCACTTTTTGGTGGTGGAGAAGGAGGGGAGAGAGGAGTGATGAGTAACGATTGACGATTAACGATTAAGGGGGGTGGGTGGGGGACGAGATCGGCTTGGATGGGCGATGTTATAACGCATAACGAGTAACGAGTAAGAGGGGCGAGAGCGTCCCCCTGGGCCGTGTGTGGCGATTCTCGGCCGGTCATGCACCTCTACCCCGTGTTCCACACAACGCCCTTAGTCCCCTCCTCTCTCCCAGCATTGGGAGAGAGGAGGGGCGGAATACCTGGTATCTTTCCCCCGGCAACCCACGAGGGGTGGAGTGAGGGCCGAAAGAGCCCCCGCAGGGGGCTTCCCCAAATTTAGCCCGGGGGTTCAGCCCCGGGCGACCGGGCATGACCACACATCGCGGTTCACGAACGGTAGGGG
>JAADDB010000146.1 GCA_013154135.1 Chloroflexota bacterium | reverse complement strand
CGCCGCCGAGGTGCTACTGAGAACCGCGGAGAATGCGTCGGCCGGAACATTCAGCCCCTTAATCGTCAATCGTTAATCGTTACTCGTTACTCCACAGACCCGCCCCTATGGAATCTGTGCGCCTCCCTGCCCCCAACATAGCCGGGGAGAGGCCTCATAACCGCCGGCCTCTCCCCTTTCCCCCGTGGAGGAGACGTGCCAGGAGTGTGGGCCATACCACGGATCCACCCCTGTCCGATCTCCTCCGGCAACAAAACCGCCCCCCTTGCCAAATCCAGTGCCCAAGTCGAGCTCAGCCAAAGGTGCGGGCAATGCGGTCCTTTTCAATGCGCTTCTGCAACACCCACATGACACCTCCGATGAGACCTATCAAAACCAGGGCTCCCACCACCATTGGCCACCGTATGAGATCGGCACGTTGGACGAATAGCCGTTTCTGCAACCAGGAGAGAAGATAACTCCCCCCAAAAGCCGCGCCAAAGCTCATGAAAAACGCCGACAGCTGCACCGTACTCACCTGTTCGGCCACGAACGAGATGAGGCCGAGCAGGGAGATGATGGCAAAAGCCAGCATAGGCCCCAGTAACACACCGATGAGAAGGGTCGGGGCCGTCACCGCAAAGGGCGTCGGAACGAGCCCTTTGGCCGTGTACACCCAAACCACCGCATATAACACCTCGGTCAGGAGCACAAAGGGGTACACGAGGACGAGCAAAGAGACCGATTTCCCCAGCCAAATGTTCTTCACCGTGATCGGCGCGGTCATCAGCATCTCCAATCGCCCTTGGGCCTTCTCCATGATGAAAATCTCCGAAAACAGGTACAGGGACATGAGCAAGAACAAGGAGAAGGGCTGGAGCAGGAAGAACATCTGAGGATATATCCGCGCCAGGTAATCCGCCAGGTCAGAAGAGGTTTGGGCGATGTTCTGGATGGCGCCTGTCGCCGCGGATACACTGAGCCAGATGACGAAGATGACCAACAGGACCGAGCTCACCCAGTACACCGGGCGTCGACTCGCGTAGATTATCTCTTTCTTCGCTATCACACGCAATGATGACCATTGCATTGGGGCCTCCACGTCGCTGAAAGTTTAGAGTGTTCGAAAACGCTTTTCGACAACGGCCGAAAGTGCTCGTAGGTGTCCGCAAGATCACGGTTTGGGCATCCGCGGCCGGATGAACCCTTCCCCGAGCCCCCACATCCTCGCCCTGTGCCGGGCACGTCAATCGTCCGCGCTTTTCACAATGCGCAGGTAGATATCCTCCAAGGACGGGGAAATCGTCTGTATCTCCTTGACCGGAACTTGGTGCTTGGTGAACAATTGGATGATCGGCGACACGTTATCCACCTCCGCGAGCGCGAGGCGAACGGTGTTGTCGTAGAGCTTGACCTCTTTGACCATGGGATTCTGCGTGAGTTCCTGGAACAAGGGCGTATCACGCAATGTCGAGGCATCGGTGTTGACCGTTATGACCAGCTCGCTGCCGTATTCGCGCATCAGATCCTGGATGGTGGAAGAGAGGAGGATGCGCCCTTTCTTGATGATAACCACCCGAGTGCATATTTTTTCCACTTCCGCCAAATTGTGGGAGGTTATCAGGATGGTCATGCCCTGTTCGGCCAGGCGTCTCAGGATATCCCGCACCTGGACACGGTACTCCGGGTCCAAGCCGGATGTGGGCTCATCCATGATCAGCACATCCGGTCGGTTCACCAGGGAGCGGGCAATGGCCAATCTTCGGCGCATTCCCTTGGAATATGTCCCCACCTTGGATGTCGCACGGTCCGCCATTTCGACCAGCTGGAGCACCCGGTTGATCTCCTGGGGCGCTTTGTCCGCGGGCATGCCGTACAGTTCCGTCCAAAACTGGAGGTTCTCCCACCCTGTCATGTGCGGATACAGCCGGTCCTCCTCCAGGACGACGCCCACCCGGCGCCGTAGTTCGCAATGGGCCAGGTCATCCGGATAGGGGTCCTCGCCGAACAGGCGAACATCCCCCTTATCCGGCTTCAGGAGTCCCAGGATGAGCCGCACGGTTGTTGTCTTCCCCGCACCGTTAGGGCCCAAGAGGCCAACCACTTCCCCCTGCTGGACCCTCAGAGACATATCGTGTAATGCCGGCACTTCACCAAATGTCTTGTAAACATGCGTCATCTCTATCACAGACCGGCTCATACGACCATCTCCTTTTTCGGGAGTGTAAGGTAGGGTAAGGATGGAGTATAGAACATATCCCGGTGCTTGGAAAGCCACTTGCACTTATCCACACCGATTTCCCGCCCTTTGGTGATACCCCGGTGGATGCAGTTGATGCAGAAGCCCAAGTACTCACAATCGCCGCACACATCGGGTCCGGGGGGAGTGACCTGGGCGATGTAGGAAACAACGGGTTTGCCGAAAATCTGGCTCATGTCGTGCTCGAACACATTCCCGTAATGCAAAATGTCTGTTGAGGACATCTGGCAGATCTTTATATCCCCATACGGTGTGATGGACACGGTTCGAGAGCCGGCCCCACAATTCCCTTGCGATGTTTGGTGAGAGAACTCCTCCAGTTGAAACACGAAATGGGGATGTTTGCGCTTCAGGTCTTCCCATATCTCCAAAAATTGCTCGTACTCGGAGGGGGACAACAGCAAGGATTCATCCTGGGCGCGGCCTTGGGGAACAACAGGTGACACGCCAAAGGACGCGGCGCCAAGACGCTTGGCTAATTCGGCCGTCTTTTCCACTTGATCCAAGTTCTGGGGCGTTACTATCATTGCCACCCGGACCAGGACGCCCAACTCCGTTACCTTCTGTATGGCTTCTATCTCCTTTCTAAACGTCCCCTTCTTGCCCCGGAACCAGTCCACATACTCCTCGGAAGAGCCGTCGAGATCGATTTGGACCATAAAACGCTGAGGCGCTTTTTTGAGAACCTCGACCATGCGAGGGGTCACCCGCAAGCCGTTGGTGATGATGCCGGTCAAATCGAAATACCGGAGGGAGGCTTCGAGGATCTCCGGGAATTTGGGGTGAATGGTCGGCTCCCCGCCTGTAAGCTCTATGACCCGTACGCCCCATGCGCTTATCTTCTCAAAGACCTCTAGAACCTTCTCCAGAGGCATCATGTACTTGTGCGCGCTGCTGCTCATGGCATAGCAATGCCGGCAATACAGGTTACAACTGTATGTGAGCTCTAGGGCCACATGCATGGGAACCACATACTCCCTGCTGCCCGTGACCCGGAGTGGCACGGGATGTGGCTCTTTTTTGAAGACCAGCGGGATCTTGTCCTCCATATCCTTGAGGAACACGCGGACTTTGTGGGCCACATCATCATAGTCTGCCTGGTACAGCTCCGATAACTCCTCAGCAATACGGCCCACACTGCGGGTCCCATCGCATCTGGCAAGGATTTCGATGGCGCTTTGGTTGAAAGAGAGGGTGTGTCTTGGAAGGTTCGGCTCTGTGCGATAGCTGAGGAATCCTTTCCAAGGCCACCGGTGGATGATGGGGTCATTCATCAACACAGGATATTCGCTCAACATGTCTCCCCTCCTGGGTCCCCCCTCCCTGTCCGCTTGAAGGACAGGAAGAGGGGACAACGGGTGGTTTACTCGGACATCACTCTCGGAGAGCTATGAGAGCCGCGATCGCAGCTCCGGCGATGAAGAGTGCGGGGCTTGTCCCACAGGCGCCACAGACGCCGCAGGCCCCACAAGCACCACAAGCCTCCTTCTCAGGTCCCAGCATCATCGGTGTCTCCATGGTCCCGACCTCCCTACATGGTTTTTACTGCATGATTTGGGATATCCTCGACGTGCATTGGCCAATGCTCATGGTCACCATACACTGCCCCCGGCAGGAGAACAACGATCTCCAGTACAGTTCTCCCCTGTACTCCTGGACAGTTCTGCCCCACGTGAAACGGATCCCAAGGCCCTAATGCCCGAGCTCTAATGGACCGACAAGGCCTGCTCGCACCCGGATCGCGGACGGGCTCACGCTTCAGAGGGACTCCCCATACGAGCCAGGAGTTTGACGTCAGCGCCTCCCTTTTACTCGTTATTTGACCCCATCTCCCGGCGCGCCTTTTTGGGTGGGACCAAACCTGTACTTTCGTACAGGGTGAAAACTGTACCAATGGCGGTGGTCTTCCTGCCTTACTTCTGGCACAATGATTTGGGGCGTCGTGGTACCAGGGGGCAGTGGACCAGAACTCGCCATGGGGATAGAGGAGCGGGCTTTGGAGGTGGGCACAGGATGGCAAACATGGCAGCTCTTCATGATACCTGGATAGAACCCCGGCCATTCCGCGGGGTAGGGCAGCGAGATGACCAGGGGGAATACGTCCATGGAGAAAAGGGGGCGGGAAAAACGACGGAGACCACTCGCTTTCTCCTGGTGGACGATCACGTCCACGCGCGCGCCGTGCTACACCGATGGATAAGCCTGTTACCGTCGGGTGAGGTGGTGGCCGAAGCCGGCAATGGCGAAGAGGCGTTACGCCTGATCCCGGTGCACAAGCCCCACGTGGTGCTCATGGATATTGTCATGCCGGGCATGGATGGGCTGCAAGCGGCCGAGTACATCAAAAACAATTACCCGGACATCCGGATCATCCTGTACACAGGACATGACACCCATCGGTTTCAACAACGGGCCCAAGCCGTTCACGTCGATGCCCTGTATACCAAGGAAGAGCTGACCTTCTTGGAGTTACAAGCTCTTGTCGCCCGGTGGTTTCCACCTTCATCCCATTAGGAGCAGGCAGTACTTTCGGAAGGCGGGTGGACGAAGCCCGTCACGTTCACAAAACTCTTATCCGGCACGGGGCGAAAACGTCGGCGCCCCACGAAGGTACGGACCCGCCCGCCGCCGGGGTACAACCGAGCTTTGTCCGTCAATAGGATGAATCTCACTCAATGGCCAGAGGTAAGAGTTTGTTGATTTGATTTCTCTCCGGAGAAAACAGTTTTGTGTGCGTGGTGGGCGGGCGAAGCCCGCCCACCACGCACACAAAACTCTCTCAATGCACGGGGCGAGAACGCCGGCACCCCGCCAAGGTGCGGACCCGTCCGCCGCCGAGGTACAACCGAGTTCTGTCCGTCCATCAGTGTGCTCGGTTTTGGACTTTGGACAAAATGTGGCAGCTTGGGAAAGGCTTCTGTCTTTTCCGTTTCCACGCCTCAGAGGCCGGCACCCACCAAAACAACCTTACTCTTCATGCGAGGAGCTAGACATGGGTGAGAAATGCAGGGAACAGGTAGAAGAGATCCAACAGGCGCAAGAGCAATGGGAAGAGGAGGTCCTTCAACCCGCGTTGCGCCGTTTCCCCGAACGTCAGGAACGCTTTGAGACATCTTCCGGCATTGAAGTCCCCCGTTTTCTCACCGAAGCCGACGTGGAAATCGACTACCTCCGGGATCTGGGATTCCCCGGTGCTTACCCCTTCACCCGGGGCGTTCAACCCACCATGTACCGGGGTCGGTTTTGGACCATGCGCCAATACGCGGGCTATGCCACCGCGGAAGAGAGCAATCGACGCTACAAGTACTTGCTCGCCCAGGGACAGACGGGCCTCTCCGTGGCCTTTGATTTGCCCACCCAGTTGGGACTGGACGCGGATGACCCCCTGGCAGAGGGGGAAGTGGGAAAGGTGGGGGTGTCCATCTCCTCCCTGAAGGACATGGAAATCCTCCTGGACGGGATTCCCCTGGACAAGGTGAGCATTTCCATGACCATCAACGCGCCGGCCGCGGTTCTGCTGGCCATGGTCATCGCGGTGGCGAAGAAGCAGGGCGTGTCCCCACAGAAATTGCGGGGCACCATCCAGAACGACATCCTCAAAGAATACGTGGCCCGGGGCACATACGTGTTCCCTCCGGAACCTTCCATGCGGTTGACGGTGGATGTGTTCCGGTATTGCGCGGACCACGTGCCCAAGTGGAACACCATCAGCGTCTCGGGATATCACATCCGGGAGGCAGGCGCCACCGCGGCCCAGGAATTGGCCTTCACCCTGGCGAACGGCATGGAGTACGTGCGACGGGCCATGGATGCGGGGTTGGATGTGAACGTGTTTGCCCGTCAGATCTCCTTCTTCTTCAACGCGCACAACAACTTCCTGGAAGAAATCGCTAAATTCCGCGCGGCCCGACGCATGTGGGCCCGCATCATGCGGGAACGCTTCCGAGCGACAGATCCCCGCGCGTTGCGTCTGCGCTTCCACACCCAGACGGCGGGCTCCACCTTGACGGCCCAACAGGTGCAGAACAACATCGTCCGGGTCACCCTCCAGGCCCTGGCCGCGGTCCTGGGCGGGACGCAGAGTTTGCACACGAACGCGATGGACGAGGCCCTTGCCCTGCCCACGGAGGAATCCGCGAAGCTGGCCTTGCGCACCCAGCAGATCATCGCCTACGAATCCGGCGTGGCCGACACGGTGGACCCTTTGGCGGGTTCCTATTATATAGAGTACCTGACGAACCGGCTGGAGGAGGAAGCGCAGCGGTACATCGAGAAAATCGACGCTTTGGGAGGGGCTCTGCGGGCCATTGAGATGGGGTGGATGCAGCAGCAGATCCAGGATGCCGCGTACGCGGCACAGCGCGCGATCGAGGAGGGGCGTCAGGTCATCGTGGGCGTCAACAAATTCGTGGAGGAGGAGACCTACAAACCGGAGAACATCCTGGTGGTGGACCCCTCTGTGCAGGAACGCCAGATCCAACGCCTGCGTGAACTGCGGGCCTCCCGTGATGCGGCCAAGGTCGCGGCGGTGCTGGCTCGGCTGGAGGAGGCCGCGCGCGATCCCCAAGCGCCTCTCATGCCCCTCTTCATCGAAGCGGTGGAGGCGTACGCGACGTTAGGGGAGATCTTCGGGGTGTTGCGCCGGGTGTTCGGCGAATATCAGCCGACGGTGAGTATTTGAGGGGTAACGATTGACGATTAATAAGTAACGATTGACGATTAACGAGTAACGATTAAGGGGTAGGCTGAAGGACGAGATCGGCCGGGGTGGGCGGAGAGCCTAAGGCATAACGAGTAACGATTAACGATTGACGATTAAGGGGTCGGCCCCGGGTCGGAATCGGCCGGAAGGGGTAAGGATTAGGATGAGTAACAAGTAGAAGGCACGGGAGCGTCCATCTCGGCTCGTTTGTGGCGATGCTCCCAAATCCAGTAAAGGAGCGATTATGGTCGAAGTCCGGCGTTTGGTGGTCGCGATGAGCGGGGCCAGCGGCCAGGTGTTGGGCATCCGACTGCTGGAGGTTCTCCGGGACATGCCCGACGTGGAAACGCACCTGGTCATCTCCCCGGCTGCTCGCGCTACCATCCTGCACGAAACATCCTGGTCCCCGGACGCGGTCCAGGCTTTGGCCGATGTGGTGTACCGGCCGGGGGACATCGGCGCGGCCATCGCCAGTGGGTCCTTCCGCACCATGGGCATGGTCATTGTGCCCTGTTCCATCAAAACCCTGTCCGCGGTCGCGCACTCCTACGCGTCCGATGTGATCGTGCGGGCCGCGGATGTGACGTTGAAGGAAGGTCGGCCCCTGATCCTGGTGGTGCGGGAGACGCCCCTGCACGTGGGGCATTTGCGGCTTATGACGCAGGCTGCGGAGATGGGCGCGGTCATCTTCCCCCCCGTTCCGGCCTTCTACGAGCGCCCGCGGACGGTGGAGGATGTGGTGGACGGGATCGTCGGTCGGGTGTTGGCCCGATTGGGGATTGAGAACTCCCTCTACCGGGAATGGACCGGGATGTCCGGGGAATAGAGGAGAACCGTTTTTGATGCGGGGCGATTCCTGGTCCCCCTTAATCGTTAATCGTCACTCGTTACTCGTTAGTCCCTGTCCCCGTCCGCGGCCGAGGTACTATTGAGTTTTGCAGCCGAGCCAAAGTTGTTGTGTAGTTTGGCACCTTCCTTCAACCTGCCCTATAATTGGATGCGCGGCGGCGGTTAATCTTGTGCGAGGAGGCACGGCATGCTCAACACCTATGCCGTTATTGGATTGTACGCGCTTGTTGCGCTTGCATTCCCCTTTGTGACACTTCTATTTGCCCGGTTGGTTCGCCCCAGCAAACCCAACCCCCTCAAGAACTCCACATACGAATGTGGTATGGAGACCATTGGGGATACTTGGGTCCAATTTCGCGCCCAATACTATCTATTCGCGTTGGTCTTTGTCATCTTCGACGTAGAGGTCATCTTCCTCTACCCGTGGGCCGTCGCGTACAACAAGCTCTCCCTTTTCGCTCTGGTGGAGATGGCCCTGTTCATCGGGTTGTTGGCTGTGGCACTCATCTACGCCTGGCGTAAAGGCATCCTCGAGTGGCAATAGGGGGGACGAGTATGAACTTTCTAGACCCACGCATCTTGGGAGAGGGGTGGAATCACTTTCTCAACAGTTTGGGCCTCTCTTCCGGGTGGATTGTGCTGATCAACGGGTTGGTGGTGACGCTGATTCTCCTGGGCCTGGGCCTGACGAGCGTTCTCTTTGCTGTGTGGTTGGAGCGTAAGGTGGCTGCCCGCGTCCAGGACCGGTTAGGGCCGAATCGGGTGGGCCCCTACGGGTTGGTCCAGACGGTGGCCGACGCGTTGAAGCTCCTGACAAAGGAGGACATCACACCCGACAACGCGGAACGGATCTCCTACAACCTGGCTCCGGGGCTGGCCGTGTTCGCGGTGCTCATGCTCTTGGTGGTCATCCCCTTTGGGCCGGGTCTTGTCGGCGCGGATATTGATGTGGGCGTCCTCTACATCGTGGCCATGGGCTCCGTGGGCATCATGGCCATCCTCATGGCCGGCTGGTCCTCCAACAACAAATATGCCCTGTTGGGAGGCTTCCGCGCGGTGGCCCAGCTCCTCTCCTATGAGATCCCCATGATCTTGGCCATGTCCGTGCCCGTGCTCTTCGCGGGCACCATGAAAATGGGGGAGTTGGTGGAACGACAAGCCGGGTTCCGCTGGTTCGGCGTGGTCATGCCCGCGGCTTTCTTCCTCTACTTCCTGGCAGCCCTGGCAGAGAACGAGCGGACGCCCTTTGACCTGTTGGAGGCGGATTCGGAAATCGTGGCCGGGTACCACATCGAGTACAGTGCCATGAAGTTTGCCTGGTTCTTCCTGGCTTTCTTCTTGAACACGCTGATCCTCAGCGCGATTGCCACCACCTTGTTCTTGGGGGGATGGCGTGGTCCCTTTGTGGAGCAGGTGCCGATTCTGGGCATTTTCTACTTCCTGGCCAAGTCCTTTGTCCTGGTCTTCGCGTTCATGTGGATTCGGGCCACCTTCCCCCGGTTGCGCATCGATCAGATGATGGCTTTTGCCTGGAAGGTGATGGTGCCGACCGGGTTGGTGTTGGTGTTGGTGGCGGCCGTGTTCGCCAAACTCCCGGTGGCTCCTGTGGTTCGGGATGGGCTGCTCTTTTTGGTGAACATCATCATCTTGTTGGTGGTCGCCGGATTTGTAGGTCGGCACTTGCGCCTGCAGATCACCCGCCTCTCCGAGGCGTGATGGAGTCGCCCGACCGGGCTGTTCGTCAGCAATGATCGCGTGTGAATCTCTAGAGGAGCGTTGAAAACCCATGGTCCTGAAAGTGGTGTTTCTCCTCATCAGTCTGTTCACAGTGGGCAGCGCGTTCATGGTGGTGACCCACCGGAACTTGTTCAGCAGCGCGCTGTTTCTGGTGGCCAGTTTCTTCGGCGTGGCCGCCCTATACGTGTTACTGGAGGCGACCTTCTTGGCCGTAGCCCAGGTGCTCATTTACGTGGGGGCCATTGCGACCCTGATCGTGTTTGCCATCATGTTGACCCGGGGCATGATGTCCGGCCGCACATCGCCGCGGAACGATCAGGCCGTGTGGGCCGGCTTGTCCAGCGTGGTCCTGGGTCTGGTCCTCCTCTACGTAGTCGTCTATCGGGTCCGGTGGCCGGTGGTGGAGAAGCCCGTTCCTCCGGATACCATCGAGCGGTTGGGCAGCGCCTTGGTCGGCCCGTACGTCATACCCTTTGAGATCGCTTCGGTTCTCCTTTTAGCCGCGCTCATCGGTGCTGTCCTCATCGCGCGGGAAAGGGAAATCTAGGCGAAGGAGTGGAACTATGGTCCCTTTGTCGTGGTATCTGACGGTGGCCGCTTTGCTGTTCGTGTTGGGGTTGTACGGAGTGCTTTCCCGGCGCAACGCGGTGGCCATTCTCATGGGGGTGGAGCTCATGTTGAACGCGGTGAACATCAACCTCATCGCGTTTTGGCGCTACACCCGACCGGATAATGTGGCGGGATTGGTGTTTGCCATAATCGTGTTGACGGTGGCCGCCGCGGAGGCGGCTGTGGGGTTGGCGTTGTTTATCGCGTTGTACCGTCTGCGTGAGACGGTGAATGTGGATGAGATCGACCTGCTGAAGGGGTAATGCACCCCGACGTCGATTATCCTGGCATCATACGAGGGTGGATATGGACACCTTACTGGTTCTGATTCCGGCTTTACCCTTTTTGGCGTTTATCACCATTGTCTTGGTGACGAATCACGATAAGAAGCTGAGCGCCAGTTTGACCATCGGCGCGACGGCTATTTCCTGGCTGCTGGGGTGGTACTTCGCGTTTCGTGCCTTGCTCCACCCGGAGCATTACGCGTCCCATCCCATGCGTTGGGAAGTCCCCTGGTTCCCGGGAGGACATTCGGTGTTCGTCACCGGCTTTCAGGTGGATGTGTTGACCGCCGCCATGTTGTTCATGGTTCCCTTCCTCTGTTTGCTCATCTTCATCTATTCCCTGGGCTACATGGAAGGGGATCCCCGGTTCAGTCGCTTTTTCGCTTACCTGGCCCTCTTTGCAACGGGGATGTTGGGTTTCATCCTCGCGGACAACATGCTGCTGGCTTTCATCTTCTGGGAGCTGATGGGGGTCTGTTCCTACTTGCTCATCGGTTTCTGGTCCTTCCGCAAGCCGGGGGAGACTCATATTGACCACGCCCAGGTGGTGAGGGCCCGCAACGCGTCCCTCAAGGCCTTCATCACCACACGCGTCGGCGACACGGTCATGCTGGCCGGGATGGTCCTCCTCTACGCGATGACCGGTTCCTTGCGCTGGAGTGAGGTCCTTTCCCACGAGACGTTGGAGATGTTGGCCCACAAAGTGACAACGGTACCCATCTTCGGGGCCGCGCCGTGGGCCACCGTGTTGGCCATCCTCATCTTCTGGGGGGCCATTGGCAAGTCGGCCCAGTTCCCCCTCCACGTCTGGTTGCCCGACGCGATGGAAGGTCCCACGCCCGTGAGCGCGTTGATTCACGCGGCCACGATGGTCTCGGCCGGTGTGTACTTGATCATCCGTACCTTCCCCCTCTTCCACATTGTGGAAGGGTATAACGGCGCCATGTGGTTCGTGGCCTTTATCGGCACGTTTACCGCTTTCTTCGCCGCGACCATCGGCGTGGCCCAGTTCGACATCAAACGAGTGCTCGCTTATTCCACCATTTCCCAGCTGGGGTACATGTTCGCCGCGTTGGGCATTGGAGCGTATGTGGCCGCGGCCTTCCACCTGATCATGCACGCGTTCTTCAAGGCGCTCCTCTTCCTCGGCTCCGGCTCGGTCATCCACGCGATGCATCACGGACATCACGTGGTCCACGAACACGGCCATCACGAGGATTTGGGCGGGCTGGAATTCAACCCCAACGACATGCGCTTCATGGGCGGCTTGCTCAAGAAGATGCCCATCACCGGGTGGACCTTCATCGCCGGAGGACTTTCCTTGGCCGCCTTCCCGGTGGTGACCGCGGGTTTCTGGTCCAAAGATGAGATTTTGGCCGAAGCCTGGCACAACGGGCACTTCTGGGTTTTCTGGACGTTGGCCATTGCCGCGTTCCTCACCGCGTTTTACACGGGCCGCCAGATCTTCATGACGTTCTTCGGCGAACCTCGAACCGAGGCTGCCAAGCACGCGCATGAAAGTCCCAAGACCATGACCTATCCCCTCATCATCCTGGCCTTCTTTGCCATTGCTGGTGGTTGGGTGGGGATTCCGGAGACCTTCCCCGTGTTAGGGCACATCGGCCGGGGATGGTTCCAATCGGTCATTGCCACGCAGGCTGAGGCCTTCCACATCCATGTGGAGCACATCCCCTTCAACCCGACTCCGGCTCTCATCTCCATGGCCATGGCCCTGGGTGGGCTTGCTGTGGCCTGGCTCATCTACGGCACTCGGCCTTTGGGCTTTGAGGATCCGTTGGAGCGGCCGTTGAACGGGCTCTGGACCGTGCTCCACAACAAGTACTGGATCGACGAACTCTACCAGAACACCATTATCGCCTTTGCCAAGTGGCTCTCTGTGACCTTGTACAAGTTCGACGACGTGTGGGTCATCGATCCCTTCGTCGATGGGGTGGGGCGGTTTGGCCGTTGGTTGGCCTTCACCACCCGTCGCTTCATCGACGAGCAGATCATCGACCGCCTGGTCAACCTGACCGCCTGGGTCTCCAACCTGTTGGGCGAATGGTTCCGCCAGATCCAGACCGGCCAGGTGCAGAATTACTTGTTGGCTATTCTGCTCACAGTGGCAGTGTTGCTGTTGCTGGGAGTTGTGTGATTTGATGTCCATTTGCTCTGTTATCCAGATTTCATTTTGAGTATCCGGGAGGAACACCTATGGCTTTCTTCGATCGATGGGTGTTGACGATTATTCTCTTCTGGCCGTTGTTGGCCTCGATTTGGGTCCTCATGCTGCCCAAGGAGAAGGAGGACCAGATCCGACGGGTCTCCATTTGGATGAGTGTGGTCCCGTTGGTATTGTCCGCCTTGCTCTTTGTGGACTATGGGGCCCGTTTTCTGCCCCGGGGCGGGGGGATTCACTATGATGTGCAGGTGACGTGGATTCCCCAGTTGAGGGCTTCCTATCACATCGGCGCGGACGCGCTGAGTGTGCCCTTGATCTTCCTCACGGCCCTGTTGACCACCCTCTCCTTGTACTACTCCGCCCGGGTCATCAAGCACCGGGTCAAGGAGTATTTCTTCCTCTTCCTGTTGCTGGAGACGGGGATGTTCGGCGTTTTCATGGCGCTGGACTTGGTCCTCTTCTACGTGTTTTGGGAGGTGGGCCTGGTGCCCATGTTCTTCCTCATCGGCATCTGGGGCCACGAGAACCGGATGTACGCGTCCTTGAAGTTCTTCCTCTACACCCTGGTCGGTTCGGTGGCCATGTTGTTGGCCTTCTTGGCCCTGTACTTCCACGCGGGCACCTTTGACATCGTCCAGTTGGCAGAGAAGCGTCCCTTCGCGGATGACATCTTCAAGGCCAGTCTGGTGTTCTTCGGCATCTTCTTGGGGTTGGCCATCAAGGTGCCCTCCTGGCCCTTCCACACCTGGTTGCCCGATGCCCACACGGAGGCGCCTACCGCCGGGTCCGTGATTCTGGCCGGCATCTTGCTGAAGCTGGGCGCGTACGGGTTCTTGCGCATTCTCTTGCCCATCCTCCCCACCGCGTTTGCCTATTGGGGCTTTCTCATGGTGATCTTGGGCGTCATCAGCATCGTCTACGGGGCCTTCGTCTGTATGGCTCAGACAGACCTCAAGCGCCTCATTGCTTACTCCTCGGTGAGTCACATGGGGTATGTGATGTTGGGTTTGGGCGCGGCGGGCGTTGCCCTGAGCGGCAAAGTCGTGCCCCTCTCGCCCGACAGTGCTGCCCTGGCCATGGACGGGGCCATGCTCCAAATGTTCAACCACGGCATCATCACCGGCGCCCTCTTCTTCCTGGTGGGCATCCTCTACGAGCGGGCCCACACCCGTGACCTCACCGCCTTTGGCGGTCTGAGCGGCAAGTTGCCTTACTACTACGGCATCTTCATGGTCGCAGGGTTCGCGTCCCTGGGTCTGCCCGGTCTGGCCGGGTTCTGGTCCGAGTTCTTCGTCTTCCGGGGCGCGTTCGACATCGTCCGTGTTTGGGCGGCCATCGGTGTCATCGGCGTGGTGGTGACGGCCGGCTACATCCTCTGGCGCATCGTGGCCAACGTGTTCCTGGGCGAGTTCAACGAGGAACGCTGGGGAGACAAGTTGTGGGATATGGAGGGCTACGAGAAAGCCACCCTTTGGCCGCTGGTGCTTATCATGTTCATCTTGGGACTTTACCCCACCCCGCTGGTCAACTTCTTCAACCAGGCCGCGGTGGAATTGCTGACAAAAGCCGGGTTCATGTTCCACTAGGATGATGGCGAGGGACTTCATGTCCCTGGCCACTATCCTCTTGTTGGAGGAAAACGGGAACCATGTTTGACACGTCGACGTTCATTCGTCTTTTGCCGGAACTGATTTTGCTGGTCACGGCATTGGTAGTCATCTTTGTGGACTTGTACGCGCGGCGGCGTACGGCCCTGGGTCTTTTGCCGGGGCTGAGCATTGTCGGGTTGGCCCTATCCTTCCTGGCCGTTTTCGCCCAGTGGGGCACCCGGGAGGTGGTAGCTCAGACGTTGGCCGCGGATACGTTCGCCGCGTTCTTCAAGATGGTGGCCGCGGTAGCGGTGATCCTGGTGGTCTTGGCCAGCGTGCGCTACATGCGAGCCCGGACGCGGTACGTGGGCGAGTTCTACGCTTTCTTGTTGGTCGCGACCCTGGCCGTTTACATCGCGGTCTCCGCCCGCGATCTCATCACTTTGTACTTGGGCCTGGAAACGTTGAGCATCGTTTCCTACGTGCTCACCGGTTTCCTGCGGGACGACAAGCGCTCCAACGAGGCGGCCATCAAGTACTTCCTCTACGGCGCGGTGGCCTCGGCCATCATGCTGTACGGGTTTTCCCTCCTGTACGGGGTGACCGGAACCACAGACTTGCAGGAGATCGCCCGCAGACTCCTCAACGGGGATGTGTTGGTCAACATGGAATGGCTGGCTTGGCCCGCGATTGTGCTAGTGACCGTGGGCTTCGCGTTCAAAGCCTCCCTGGTACCCTTCCACCAGTGGGCCCCCGACGCGTACGAGGGCGCACCGACCCCGGTGACCATGTTCCTCTCCACCGTGTCCAAGGCCACGGGGTTCGCGGTGATGGCCCGCATGTTCCTGGTGGCCATGCCCGCACTGCAGAGCTCCTGGACCGCACTCCTGTACGGTCTGGCCGTGTTGACCATGACGTTGGGTAACCTCATTGCCCTGCGCCAGACCAGCGTCAAGCGCATGTTGGCCTACTCCAGCATCGCCCACGCGGGGTTCATCCTCATGGGCCTGGTGGCCGTGACGACGGCGCTGGGTCAGCCCTTTAACGGGCTGGACGGCGTTCTCATGTACGTAGTGGCCTACGCGTTCACCAACGCGGGCGCCTTTGCTGTGGTCGCCGCGGTGGAGGACGGAACCGGCGGGGCCACCCTGGACCACTTTGCCGGTCTTGTAGGTCGGGCGCCCTTCCTGGCCGCGGCCATGCTCATCTTCCTCCTCAGCTTGGCCGGAGTTCCGCCCCTGGCCGGCTTTGCCGCCAAACTCTTCGTCTTCGCACCGGTTGTGCGGCAGGAGTACTACGTCCTGGCCGTGGTCGCCCTGATCAACGCAGTCCTGGCCGCGGGCTACTACTTGAAAGTCGTCAAGCAAATGTTCTTCGTCGAAGAACCGGAGCGAGCACCCTTCGCGGTGGCTCGGAGCATGCGTTGGGCCCTCTGGCTGATGATCATCGCGGTCTTTGGCGTGGGCATCTTCATGAACTGGTTCGCGTTCATGGCCTCCCAGGGAGCCGCGGGCATGTTAGGGCTCTGAATGAACGGTCACACACCGGCCGAGAGCAGACATCCTCATCCAGACACTTCAGGGGCGACCACCCAGGTCGCCCCTTCCCTTTCCCCCCTTCTCCACCTCAAACACGTCTTCAAATCCTTTGGGGAGACTCCGGTCCTGCGGGACATCACCTTTCGCCTGTATCCCGGGGAAACCCTCTGCCTGTTGGGGCCTTCCGGGAGTGGGAAGAGCACCCTGCTCCGGCTCATCGCGGGCCTGGAAGAACCGGACGAAGGGGAGATCCTCTGGGCTGGGGAAGACCTCACCGCGGTGCCCGTGCACAAGCGCGGGTTCGGCCTCATGTTCCAGGACTATGCCCTCTTTCCCCACCTGACCGTGTGGGACAATGTGGCCTTTGGCCTGCGCATGCAGGGCCTGCCCCGCGAAGAAATCGAACCTCGGGTGGCCGACGCGTTGCGCCGGGTGAACTTGGAGCATCTGGCACAACGCCGGGTGACGGAGCTTTCCGGTGGGGAACAGCAGCGGGTAGCTCTCGCGCGCACCCTTGCGCCCCGCCCGCGGCTGCTCATGTTGGACGAACCTCTCGGGTCCCTGGATCGCACCTTGCGGGAGCGTCTGTTGGAGGACCTGCGGCGCATCTTGCGCGAGGCGGAGACCCCGGCCATCTACGTGACCCACGATCAGGAGGAGGCCTTTGCCCTCGCGGATCGGGTGCTCATCCTGCGGGAAGGCCGGATTGTGCAAGGGGGCACGCCGGAATCCGTGTACGCGCGGCCGGCCAACGCGTGGGTTGCCCAGTTCCTGGGCCTACGCAACATCTTGCCCGGCCGGGTCCTTTCCGTGCAGCCGCTGCGGGTGGAGACGGAGGAAGGCGTTTTCACCCCTTCCTGTGAGGATCCAAAAGTCCGGCCGGGAGAACGGCTGCTCGTCCTCCTCCGCCCCACCGCGGTGAGGGAGGACATCCCGGCGTCTGGGGAGGAGAATGTCCTCTCCGGTCGGGTGGTGGATGTGGTTTTCCTGGGGGATGTGTATCGGGTGGACGTGCGCACGCCGCGAGGGCGCTTGCTTCGCTTTCGGGTGGAAGTTCCGCCCCCGGTGGGCGCGCATATCCGTTGGTCGGTCGCACCGGAGCAAGTGGGGTGTGTTCGGGACGAAAAAGAGCCCGGGGCTGAACCCCCGGGCTAAAGTAACCGGCCGAGCATCGCCACAAACGGCCCACGATGGGCCCTCCCGCCCCCTTACTCGTTACTCGTTATGCGTTATAACCTCACCCACCCCGGCCTACCTCGCCCTTCCGCCAACCCCTTAATCGTTAATCGTTAATCGTTACTCATCCCCCCTCGCCACAACCTTGCCCATTCAAGCCAACCACATCTTTCAGCCGAGCCCCCCTTAATCGTTAATCGTCAATCGTTACTCCTTACTCACGCCTATCCGTAGAAATCCAGTGGCTCGTGGATGGGCGGCAGGCGTTTGGGCAGCTCCACGTAGAACGTGCTTCCCCGGCCCGGCGTGCTCTCCACCCAAATGCGGCCGTGATGCCGCTCGACAATGTACTTGCAGATGGTCAACCCCAGGCCCGCGCCCCTGTACGCCCGGCGCTCACTCGTGTCCACCTGGTAGAAGCGCTCGAAAATCCGCTCCTGTTCCGATTCCGGGATCCCAATGCCCGTGTCCTGCACCCAAATGCGCACCTTCTCCCCCCGATCTTCCCCGCCCACGGTCACCTTCCCGCCGGAGGGCGTGAACTTGAGCGCGTTCTCCACCAGGTTAGTGAGCACCTGCTCCATGCGCATGTAATCCCCCTCAATATCCGGCAGGGTGTGGGGGATTTGGTTGTGCAGGAGAATGCCCTTCTCTTCCGCGATGGGAGTCAACTTCTGCACCACCCGGTCCGCGATCGCGGCCAGGGAGATCTCCTCCACGTGCATCTTCAGCTCTCCCGCTTCGAGACGGGAGAAGACCAGGAGGTCGTCGATCATGCGCTGGAGCACTTGCGTCTGTTCCTTGACGGTGGTGAGGAAGTCGGCCTGGAGGTCGGTGATGGGCCCGGCCTTCCCCATGCGGATGATTTCCACAAACCCCTTGATGGAGTGGAGAGGTGTCTTCAGCTCATGGCTGATGACGGAGATGAAGTTGCTCTTCATCCGTTCCAGCTCTTTCTGCGCGGTGATGTCCCGCAACACGGTCACCGCGCCGCGAATGGCTTCGCCGTGGCTGCGGATGGGAGAGGTGACGGCTTGGTAGGTGTGGGGTTTGTCCCCGGGATGGGTGAAGGTGATATCCCGGGTGAGCACGCCCCCCTGTTGGGTGATGACCTCCCGGACCAGCTCCACCAGTTCCGGGTTGTGGATGACCTGGGCCAACGGCCGGCCGACGGGTGATTCGTGCCAGTGGAGGGTGCGCATGGCCACGGGGTTGACGAGGAGGACGTTCAGTTCCCGGTCGGTGACGATGACCGCGTCGCCGATGCCCTGGAGCACGGCTTCCAGCTCCTGGCGCTGTTCGACCACGTTTTCGTACAGTCGGGCGTTTTCAATGGCCGTCGCGGCCAGGAAGGCGAAGCTCTCGGCCAGCTGTTGTTGCCGTTCGTCAAAGGGGGCCGCGTCCGCGGGCCGGTGGAGGAGGAGGAACGCGATGAGACGCCCCCGGGTGATGAGGGGCACCGCGATGAGCTCCCCTTCTCCCCAGGCCTGGTTCACGCGCTCAACCAGCGGATCCCCAGGGGGCAGGGGACGCGGGGTGCCCAGGGTGAGGTGTTGGAGCAGCTGGGCGCTGGGCCGTGGGGGCGGTGGTGGCAAGGCTGAGCCGGATGTGTACGCGGGGCGCCAAGTGTGTTCTGCCCCATCGGTCAGGAAAAGGGCCGCGTGGGAGCCGCTGAACAGGTCCCGCGCGCGTTCCACGGTCAGCTGGACAATGTCCTCCAGGTGCAGGGAAGTGGAAAGTTGATGTGCGATGTCCTGGAGCGCGCGCAGCTCCAGCACACGGATGCCCAGGTCGGTGGCCGTGCGTTGGAGCACCTCTGTCTTCTGGGCCAGGACTTCCCGTTCGTGGCCCAGTTCCTTGTGCAGTTGGTAGATGTGGCGGGAGATGACCCACCCGAGCAAGGCGCCGACCATGAGGAAGGTGTAAGTTTGGTAGAAGAGTTCATCCCGGAGAAAGCCCCAGTGTCCCCAGCCATGACGGAGGGCCAGGACATACGCGGGGCCCGTGAGGAAGGCGCTCACGTACCACACGGGGGTAGTTCCGGCCAGGAGAATTTGTTTCCCCATCCACAGCGCGTAGAGGGCCAACACCGGACCGGTGACTGTGGGCGTTTGGGTGATGATGTAGCTGATGAAGAGGAGATCCACCAGTTGGGCGAAGACCAAGGCCGGCCAGGTGTGGCGTGCGCGCGGGGTGAGGTGGAGCAGGAGGAGGGTCGCGAGGAAAAAGACCAGGTAAGCCCACCACCCGGGGAACGCTCCTACCCGGAACGCGCCGTGCACCGTACTTCGCCAGAAGGCCAACGCCGCGAAGATGAAGAGGATCCGTAAAGGGGTCCCCACGTATCGTTCGGTGCGTATCCACAGGGCCAGCCGGTCCATCGTCTCCTCCTACCGTTCAGGGGGCGGTCCCGGGGTGCGGGTGGGCGTGGGTGGTACAGGTGTAACCCCGGGGGTGGGCGTGGCCGTGGGTTCCGGTGTGGGCGTGGAGGTGGCCGTGGGTCTGGGGGTGGGCGTAGGGGGATGGGCCGGGATGGGTGTGGCCGTGGGAGCGGACGGCGGAAGCGGTCGTGGCGTGACGGTGGGCGTAGGCGTCGCGGTCGGGGTGGGCGTGGACGTGGCAGTCGGGGAGTCGGTGGGTGTCGGGGTGGAGGTGGGCGTCCTCGTGGGAGTGACGGGTGGAGTCGGCGTGAGGGAGGGTTGGGGGATGACGGGCAACGGGGTCGCGGGAGCGGAGGT
>JAADDB010000302.1 GCA_013154135.1 Chloroflexota bacterium | reverse complement strand
TAACGAAACGGTCGGCCGTACATGTCGGTCATCTGGCCGCCAGCCGCGTGGAGAATGGCCTCGGGAGCACACAGATCCCACTCCTTGGTCCCAGGCGTGGGGTGGATGTAGAGATCGGCCCGACGCTGTGCTAGAAGGGAGATCTTCATTCCCACACTCCCGTGTCGGATCTCCCGGCGAATCCCCAAGGAACGGATGATCTCATCCAAGAGATCGCTCCGGTGGGAACGACTGACCGCGATGGTGGCCTCACGGGGGTCGCGCACGTCCGAGACCCGCAACGTGTGCCACCGGTTCCCATCCCATAACCATGCCCCCTCGCTCACGAGGCCTACCATGAGCACATCCGTAGAGGGTGAATACACCACACCGAATGTCGCCGTCCCGGCAACGGCCAACCCCACCATAATGCACCACTGGTCCACCCGCTCGGTGAACTCGCGCGTGCCATCCAGCGGATCGATGCACCACAGTCGCCGCCGCGAAAGTCGCTCCTCCGGGCGATCGGCCGACTCTTCGGCCAAAATCCCGTCCTGGGGAAAACGGCGGCGCAAGTGGTCCACAATGTACGCGTTTATCTCCCGATCGGCCTGGGTGACCGGATCATCCTTGCCCTTGTAGTCCACTTGCATGTCCGGGGTGTAGTAGCGCAGCGCGATCCGACCGCTTTCCAAGACCAAAGGGAGGACCTCTGACACCTCCTCCCGCAAGCCCAACACCGGCGGAAGGGGAATTTCCTTCTTTGCTATCACAGCGTTTCTCCTTTCAAGATGATGACTGAAGTAACGAGTGACGATTGACGATTAAAGGGCTAAATGCCGGGATGACGAGAAGAAGCCCTCATTGGCCACGGACGTGTTCGCACTGAGTGGGGCGCCGACGTTCTCACCCCAGGCAAGGATCGGTGCCCCCTGTATGAAGTTCCGGGCTTGTCCCCCTTTTCTCAGTAGAGCCCGAGTGAGGCGTTTACGCATGACGCCCGCAGATTGCTCCGGCGAGGAGGGAGTTTCCCCGCCGGAGCACGCGTAGACGGAAGTTCACGCGGGCTAAGGGTAAACCCCGCGGGCTTCCAGGGCTTCGGCCACCCGGCTGATGGCCAGGGTGTACGCGGCCGTGCGCAAGTCCACGTTCTTGACCAGGGCTTGATCCCACACAGCATCGAAGTTGGTGAGCATGATGCGCTTGAGTTGACGCCGTATTTCGTCCTCGGTCCAGAAAAAGGATTGCAGGTCCTGCACCCACTCGAAGTAGGAGACGACAACACCCCCCGCATTGCAGAGAATGTCCGGGATGATAGTAACCCCCTTGTCCAGCAGGATCTTATCGGCCTCCACGGTCAGAGGGCCGTTGGCCCCTTCCGCGATGAAACGAGCCTTGACCTCGGGAGCCAACTCCTCATCAATAACGCCCTCCAAAGCGGCCGGCACCAGAACATCCACATCCATCGTCAACAGTTCGCGGTTGGTAATGGGATCCCCCAAAGGATATGTGGCCACTGTACCGGCCTGATCCACGTGGCGCTTGAGGTCAAAGGGGTCCAAGCCGTTGGGATTGTACACTCCCCCGTGCACATCACTCACGGCCACGATCTTCGCCCCTTCCCGGTGCATGGCCATGGCCGCAATAGAGCCCACATTACCGAACCCCTGAACAGCTACCGTCACCTCGTGGAGGTGAATCCCCTTGCGGTGCAAGGTCTCCCGGGTGGTGTACATGACGCCCAGGCCCGTCGCATCGATACGTCCCTTGGAGCCGCCAATGGAGATGGGTTTTCCCGTGACCACGGCCGGAACGGAGTACCCTTTGTGGATGGAATAGGTGTCCATGATCCAGCCCATGATCCGGGGATTTGTGCCCACATCCGGGGCGGGAATATCTCGTTCCGGGCCGAGAAGAATACTGATCTCAGCCGCGTATCGGCGGGTCAGGCGTTTGAGCTCCCCTTCGGAGAGAGAAGAGGGATCCACAGCCACGCCACCCTTTGCTCCGCCGTACGGCAAGTCCATCAGCGCGCACTTCCACGTCATCCACATGGCCAGAGCCCGGATTTCGTCCAAATTCACGCTGGGATGATAGCGGATGCCCCCCTTTGTGGGGCCTTTCACCGTACTGTGGTGAACCCGATAACCGGTGAACATGCGCAGACGCCCGTCATCCATGATCACAGGGAAGTGGACAATGAGCTCCCGTTTGGGGGTAAGCAAGAATTCCTGGATATCTTCCGGGAGATTGAGGTGCTTGGCTGCTTCGAGGAACTGGGCCTTAGCCACCTCGTAGGCACTGCGCCTCTTCGCTTCTTCGGGCATGATAGACCTCCTTCGTCGTTGTAGGATGGTTTCTCCCCGGCACCGGTGCCCAACAAAATAGGGAGAGTGTCCCCCTTCTCGTGGAGGCGACATCCTCTCCCTGCAGAACCCGTGCCCTTGCTTTTTCGCGACCTGTCAAAAGGACGATGCGTGCGACGCCGCGCGACCGGAGGGATATTACCCCAAAGTGAGAGATTCGGCCACTTTGCCCAAGAGGTTGGAAAGGGGAAAAATCAGATGGGGGCACTGGCCCGCCCTTGCCAGTGCCCCCTATCAGAAAGGAGGAGAAGAAGGTGCTTCATCCTCCATGATACAACATTCGCGCGGAAATGCTTGACGTTTACCTGACGCTTACCCTACGATAAGCCAACGAATCACTCGGCCTGTTCCTCCTTCTTCCCGACCACTCTGAAAACAATGCGCCCCCGCTTGCGAATGAACTCGATCTCGTACCCCAGCTCCTCCGCAGCCTGCAACAGGCGCTTTTTCACGGTCAGGCGGTTCTCGTTGGGTTCCAACTTAATTTCGCCGCCCTCGCCCGGCTCCAGCTGCTTCAAAAAGGCCTTGAACTGCTCGATTGCACGACGTCGGGCCTCTGTTCGCGGGGAGGGGCGTTTTTTCATCAGCATGGCGGAAATCTCCTCAGAAGATAACTTGTTAACCTGGGCCATCGTATCACCTCCTTCAACATGTTTTCTAGGGGATGTCGGTCACCGGCAGAGACCTAATTCCCTGTCCGTTGAGCAAAGTTAGTAAACTATCACCTGTTAGATGGGAACTTCTCCCATTCCGATAATAGACGCCTCAAATCGGGGAAGCAGGTTTGCCTGCTGCAATCCGGCCTATTTTACCGGAAATGGCGCATTATGTCAAGTCATCCCTCTTTCCTCGAAACTGTTCCTTTTGCACAGGAGGATGCGAATGGGCCAGGTATTAGGCATTTTGACCGGTACATTGGACGGCGAGGGACATCTCGGTCCGCTGCGGAGCATCGCCCCCCCTCCATTCCTATTTGCCAACTTTTCCACCCACGACTACAATGGGGTTGTGCCAATGGTATGCCCCGGCACAGAGGACATATGATAGTCCAACCAGCTCATGAAGAAGGAGGCCGTCTCATGCGGGGAACGCTCTGGAATCCCAATCGCCTGAAGGAGCCCCTGGCTGAGGGGGAGGCAGAGATTACTACCTGGTTGCACACTCCGGATGGTAAACCCCGGGATAGGGTGACCCTCTCCTTTCCCGATGTGCCCAAACACCATTTAGCCCTGTACAAGGGACAAGTGTTATACCTCACGTTGGAGGATGGGCGCCAGGCCAAAGTGGCGATTCAATACGTGGCGACGCTTCCCAAAGGGATGTTGACCACTCTCAAGGTGCTCAGTGGCTGGGAAGAGAAGTTGGTGTAGCAAAAAAGAGGGGGGCATGAGATGATCTCATGCCCCCCTCAAGCGCGGCGTCGGTTGTCAGGGTAGGGGTGTTACCCCCTTCATCACAGTGTACCCGGCCGCAATTCCAAAAGCATCACCGAAGCGGGTGATCGCTTCGGGAATTGCCTATCTATTATGTGGCCATCTCTTCATGAGACGACCCCTCCAACTTCAGCAGTTTGTCCCGAACGGGAACGATCAACGTAGGACATGCACACGCGTCCAGGACCCGTCGGGCCACACTTCCATAACGCCACTGAACGTTCTTGCCCTGTCCGTGGCTGGTCATCAACAACAAGTGGGCATCCAGCGCCAAGGCGATGTGGACGATACTGGCTTCTGGATGGCCAAACGCGATATGGGTTTCCACCCGGTAACCTGCATCTTCCAGGCCCCAGGCAACCATGTCCAAATAAGCGCGCGTGAACTGCTCTTGTTGTTGTAAAGCTGCTTTGCCCGCTTCCTGCAATTCCGCGTTGAGCACGGGGAATTGGACAAAACTCTCCAACTGATTGATGTCGAACAAGACGGTTAACAAGTGGACATCGCTCTTTTGGGGCGCGAAAAAGACCTGCAAAAAAGAAATCGCTTCTTCCGCCACTTTGGACCCATCTAAAGGGACAAGAATACGTTGGCGCATACAGACGGTCCTTTTCTTTGATCGCCGCGCCCACTTCCATGGCCAAAACCGGCTCTAGCTTAACATCCCATCCTCCCAATAGCCATGATGCAGATCATAGGCTGGACTTAGGACGAAATTCGGCGGAGCAAAAGGGGTTCTACGGAAAAACGCCGTTGTATCCCCGCGGTGGACTTTGGACAAACGCCCCTGGCTGGCGAACAAGATTCAGCCGCACCTTGGCGGCGGACGGGGCCGCACCTCGGAGGGATGCCGGCGTCCTCGCCCCGTGCCAGAAGAGGGTTGTGGTGGGTGCCGGCCGGGCTTCGCCC
>JAADDB010000237.1 GCA_013154135.1 Chloroflexota bacterium | reverse complement strand
GGCCAGCCCCCACCAAAAACTCTTTCTATGCACGGGGCGAGAACGCCGGCCCCCGCCAAGGCTCGGACCCGTCCGCCGCCGAGTCCTCCAGGGTCTTTTGTTCAAAGTCCAGTTATTCCTGTACGTTCACAAAATCGTCCACCAGTCGGCTTACTACATCGACAAACTTACGGGATTGGGGCAACCATACCTCGGGCGAGACGCTCGGATACTTCTCTGGATAATTAGGGGGCAATTCCCAACCCAACTGTTCTTGGATGACTTTGCCAAATTCTTCCCGAAATCTTCTAGCCTGTTCGCTGCTATCCAGCCAGCCAAAGTTGAGGATTAAACTCCCCGTAGTGCGCACAGTAAACAAGGAACGTGGGCAGATGTGAGGAGCAATAACGTTGAAACTGCCATGAATACCTCCTGTACCCCAACGAATACGAAAACCGCGAGAGCGTACTATAGTAAAAAGCTCGTATATGGATTGGAGTATTTCGTCACCCAAATTTGAGGCAACAGCCTCAAAGAACGTTTCTTCGTTCCAAAAACGGCGAGATGTGGGGGTAACAGTGCGTTTTATACGCCGTGCTTCTTCCGTGTATCCAAACAACGTTGGCACAATAATGCGCGTTCCGTCCAATTCGTACAATCGTGCTTCAACAAGTAATACCTCTGTGCGTTCCATTTGCTTGTTCAGAAAGTCGACGATACTTTTGAGTTCTGTAGGCGCTTCTTCCAGAAAGAAAACGAGTCGGATGTTTCCCTGCCGCAGATTCTCTTCCATACGGCCAAAGAAATCTTCTAAATCTACTTCGTTCTCGCCCACGAGCTTTTGAAGTTCGTCTTTGAGGCTGGTGCCTTGAGCATGAGCTCTCTGTTCCGCCCAGTGCTGAAAGATTTCTCGATCCCAGTAGGCATAACCGTTGGCCGCGTACTCTAACATCTGTGCGACCACTTCACGTCGGGATCGTGTATCTGCAAAACGTTTGCACTCCACAAAAGTGGGTATAGCATCTTGGTCCACAAGGACGAAGTCAATTGCCCAGCGGGGGGGGCCAGATTCTGGATCGGGTACGGGCATTTCGCGCTTAATAATGAGCCATCGTCTGGGATCTTCCGGTTGGATTTGATCTCCGGGGAGAAGTTCGAGGTTTTTCTCTAATAGATCCTGGAGTTCACTCACTTCATCACGACACCGGACTTTGGGCATCGGGATGGCCGAACCATCGGCACGGAGTGTGTAAATTTGGGGCATTGTAATTCCTCCATGCAGGGAGAGCAGACATCACGTCGTTACATTGAGGGGTGAACACTGTGTTGCTACAGCCTAACACCAAATATCGTTTATCGCAAATTGACACTATAGGCCCTCCTTATCTATAATAGAAACCACATATCTTCATCACGCCAACGACGAGGAACCGGAGGAGTAGGCGTACAGCGGTCGCCAGAGAGGGCGGGTCAGCGGCTGGAAGCCCGCCTCGACGTCAGCCACGCCGAAGTCGCCGGGGAGTCGCAGGGGGGAACCGCAACGCCGAAGTACTCCCTGCCGGGTAGGCCCGTTACAGCCATAAGAGCGCCGGGGCCCGGCCAACAGGCCGACAGGAGTATCCACCACACTCTCCCCAGCCCCGGAAGCAAGGTGGTACCGCGGAAGGTCCCCCTTTCGTCCTTGCGACGGAAGGGGGATTTGTGATCAAATGAGTAACGAGTAACGAGTAACGAGTAAATTTTACTCGTTACTCGTTACTCGTTAGCCAGGAGGTGAAACACATATGAGCGGCAAGACAACCCAGGGCACCAAACGCACCCTACCTAAACACTACAACCCCGAAGAATTCGAGACCAAACTCTACGACTGGTGGGATAGCCAGGGCTTCTTCCGGCCCGAATACCAGGAGGAACACGGACTCTACGACCCGGACAAGCCACCCTTTGTCATCACCATGCCTCCGCCCAACGTGACCGGATCCCTCCACATGGGCCACGCACTCACCGCGTCCCTGGAGGACCTGATGACCCGCTACCACCGCATGAAGCGGCATCTCACCCTCTGGGTGCCGGGCGTGGACCACGCGGGCATCGCCACCCAGAACGTGGTGGAACGGGAAATCGCCAAGGAAGGGCTCACCCGCCACGACCTGGGCCGGGAGAAATTCCTGGAGCGCGTCTGGCAGTGGAAGGAACAATCCCACGGCCGCATCATGGAACAGCACCGGCGCCTGGGCGTCTCCTGCGACTGGACGCGGGAACGCTTCACCCTGGACGAAGGGTTCAGCCGCGCGGTGCGGACCGCGTTCGTGCGCCTCTTCAACAAAGGACTCATCTACCGGGGCAATTACTTGGTGAACTGGTGCCCCCGCTGCGGATCCGCCATCTCCGACCTGGAAGTGGAGTACAAGGAAGAGGAGGGCAAACTCTACACCTTCAAATACCCCCTCAAGGATGGGGGCTACATCCCCGTCTCCACCACCCGGCCGGAGACCATCCTGGGCGACACCGCGGTGGCCGTGCACCCGGAGGACGACCGGTACAAGCACCTCATCGGCAAGACCGCGCTCGTCCCCATGCTCAACCGGGAGATTCCCGTCATCGCGGACGAGGCCGTGGACCGGGAATTCGGCACAGGCGCGCTCAAAGTCACCCCCGGCCATGACCCCACGGACTACGAGATCGGCCAGCGGCACCACCTGGACATCATCAACATCATGAACGAGGACGGCACCCTCAACGAAAACGCGGGCCCCTACGCGGGCTTGGACCGCTTTGAAGCCCGGAAGAAACTGTGGGAGGACATGCGCGCCGCGGGCCTGGTCATCGACGAGAAACCTCACATCCACGCGGTGGGTCACTGCCAGCGCTGTGGCACCATCATCGAGCCCCTCATCTCCACCCAGTGGTTCGTGCACACCCCGCCCCTGGCCAAACCCGCCATCGAAGCCGTGCGGAACGGCACCATCCGCATCATCCCCAGGCGCTTCAACAAACAGTACTTCCACTGGATGGAGAACATCCGCGACTGGTGTATCAGCCGACAGTTGTGGTGGGGGCACCGCATCCCCGTGTGGTACTGTGATGACTGCGGGCACATGTGGGCCGCGGAACAGGACCCGGACCGCTGCGAGAAGTGCGGCAGCACCCACATCCACCAGGACGAAGACGTGCTCGACACCTGGTTCTCCTCCGGCCTCTGGCCCGAGGGCGTCCTGGGTTGGCCCGATGACACGGAAGACCTGCGTAAATTCTACCCCACCACCATGCTCGAGACGGGCTACGACATCCTCTTCTTCTGGGTCGCCCGCATGATCATGCTGGGCATCGAAATGACAGGGAACGTCCCCTTCTACTACGTCTACCTCCACGGGCTCATCCGGGACGAACACGGCCAGAAGATGAGCAAATCCCGGGGCAACGTCATCGACCCCCTGGTGATGGTGGAGAAGTACGGCACCGACGCGCTGCGCTTCACCCTGCTCACCGGTTCCACCCCGGGCAACGACATGAAACTGAGCGAGAGCCGCATCCAGGCCAACCGCAACTTCGCCAACAAGATCTGGAACGCGGCCCGGTTCGTGCTCATGAACCTGCGCGAGGACCAAGAACCCGTCACCGAACGTCCGGAGGACCCGGACCTTACCCTGGCCGACCGCTGGATCCTCAGCCGGGTCGAGTACGTGACCGAGACCGTGGAGCGGTTGTTCCAGGAATTCCAGTACGGCGAGGCCGGACGGCTCATCTACGACTTCCTGTGGAACGAATACTGCGATTGGTACCTGGAGATCGCGAAGATCGCGCTCTACGGCGAGGACGAGGCCGCGAAGGAACGCACCCGGCGGGTGCTCATCTACACCCTGGAGAAGGCCCTGCGCCTGCTGCACCCCTACATGCCCTTCGTCACCGAAGCCATCTGGCAGCAGTTGCCCCACGTGGGCGAGAGCATCATGCTCGCCCCCTGGCCCGAAGCCGGCCCTCGGGACGAGGCCGCGGAAGAGGATTTCGTGCGGGTTCGTGACCTCATCCGGGCCATCCGCAACGTGCGCGCGGAGTACAACGTGGAACCGGGCAAGCGCATTCCCGCGATCATCGCCGCGGGCGAGCGGCTGGCCCTGGTGGAATCCATGCGGGATGTGCTCGTCCAGTTGGCCCGCCTGGACCCGGACGCGCTGACCTTGGCCGAGACCGTGGCCGCTCCCGAACAGGCCGCGACCGTCGTGGAGAGTGGCATCACCGTTTACCTGCCCCTCGCGGGCATGATCGACCTGGAAGCCGAGCGCAAGCGTCTGCAAAAGGAACTGGAGAACATCCGCAAGCAGATCGCTCGGGCCGAATCCCTGCTGGCCAACCCGAACTTCGTGGAAAAAGCCCCGGCCCACGTGGTCGAGCGGGAGCGGGATAAGTTGGCCAAGCTGCGGGAAGAAGAGGCCAACCTGGAAGGCCGGTTGAGAGGGGGGGAAGTAACGATTGACGATTAACGATTAATGAGTAAGGGGTTGGCTGAAGGACGAAGTCGGCCGGGATGGGCGAGGTCTAACGCATAACGAGTAAAAGGGGCGGAAGGCTATCGTGGGCCGTGCGTGGCGATTCTCGGCCGGTTACGTACCCATCCCGAGCCCCCGAAGGGGGCTTCCCTCCATTTAGCCCGGGGGTTCAGCCCCGGGCGAACAGGCATGACCACACATCGCCGTTCACGAGCGGTAGGGGCACA
>JAADDB010000122.1 GCA_013154135.1 Chloroflexota bacterium | reverse complement strand
GTTTGTAACCGGCCGAGAATCGCCACAAACGAGCCGAGATGGGCGGCCCAATAAGTTGGCCCGCTGAACAGGGCGCACTGCCGTGCGCCCCTACAGTTTGTAAACGGTGATGTGTGATCATGTTCCACCGCCCGGGGCTGAACCCCCGGGCTAAATTTGGGGAAGCCCCCTGCGGGGGCTCTGATAGGTTCCATGACCGGCTAGGAATCGCCACAGCCGGCCCATGATGGTTTCCCGCCCCTCTTACTCGTTACTCGTTATGCGTTAGACCTCACCTATCCCGGCCAACCTCGCCCTTCAGCCCCTCTTAATCGTTACTCATTAATCGTTAATCGTCACTTGTTACTCCCTCACCACCACGGTTAGCCGCACACTGTCCCCGCTCTCCGTGCGCAGGCGTTGGCCGGTCACCCCGTCGTACAAGCCCACTTCCAACAGATATGTGCCCGGCGGAGTCCCTGCAGGGAGGAGAAGGCCCTTTCGGTCCTCCACCAATTGGCCGGGCTGCCACGTGGACGTGGCCGCGTACCCGTTTTGGGGCGGCGCGTCGTACCCCGCGACCAGCCGTCCTCCCTTGTCCAACAGGTGGAGGAACACGGTGTAATCCTTGTGGGGCCGGGCCTTTGTCTTCCACAAGAGGGATACCCGAAGACCTTCGTCCACCCGGGGCGTCCCCCACAGGGTAACGGCAACCAGTTGGATGCCGTCTTCAAAGTCCGCCTCCACCCGCATCGTGTTCTCGAGGACATCTTCCGACCGCGGGGTGGCGAGGAAGCCGGCCAACCGGTTCTCCCCATACCATTGATGGTAGAAGGGGAAAGCCCGCTTGCTGAGGATTTGTTCCACCACCGCGTGGGGGTGGAGCGGGGGCAGACGGGCTGCGAAGAGCCACACGACCGTCTTCTCCTGCAGCACGTGCTGGAGCAAATGCCTCTCCTCCGGACGCAGGGGGGCCGGGTGCGGTGCGAGGCCCAGGGTGTAGAAGCGAGTGTGGTCCCAGTTCATGAGCGGCTCATAGTCAAACGGCGCCAGGGTGACCACGGCCGCGGGCGCGTGGGTGTGCTCCCGGATGTGGGTCAACGCGGGGGCGATGGTGGCATCCGGCGGTCGGGCCAGGCGATGGGCGCTGACCAATCCTATCCCCCACCAGGCCAATCCCCCCCACAGGAGAAGTCCGAAGACCACGCCTGCCTGTTGCCACCGCCGCGGGGCCCATCCCAAAGCCCAACCCAATCCCCCAAGAGCAAGAAGCCCTGCCAGCAAAGGCCACGCGCTCCGGCCCACGTGCACCCACGCCACATCCCAGAACCCCATCCACAAATGCTTGGCCTGGAGGAGGATGGGGGACCACAAGGGGTTGAAAAGGGCCTGCGAGCGTTCCGGGTGACCAAAAGTGAGCTCCAGAGCGGTCTCGCTCAGGGTGAAGTCCGAGGCCACCGCGAGGAACTGGACCAGGAGGGAGAGGGCCAACAAAATCCTGAGCGGCCAACGCCAGCGGGGCCGGTCCCACAGGGGGGCCAGGGGCACGACCAGGAGGGGTACGATGGGGAGGAGGAAGCGCGGTCCCCACGCAAACCCGCCCCACCACATCCACCATGTGCTGAAAAGGGCCAGGTAGATGCCCACGATCCCCAACAGGGTGTACGCGTCGCTCCGGTGGGATTGGCGCAGGGCCCAGAAGCCGGGAATGGAGGCGAGAAACAAGGGCGTGAACCAAAACAGACCTCGGAACGGGCTGAGCAGGATGCCGTAAAGGCCCACCCATGGCGGGGTGGTGAAGAACTCGCCCTGGGTGAGCTGATACCCCGTCTTCCAGGGGAGACCGAAACGGGCCATGTTGTAGAGGGCATATCCGCCCACTCCGAGGAGTGCGACCGTCCCCAGGAAGAGGAGACCCCGTTTCCACCGGGCGGGGAGTAGGCCGCGCCACAGGGCCACGCGGTCGGGGGGCGGGTTCTGGCTGCGCTGATACCACCAGAGGAAGAGGACCGCGGGGGTGTTGATCAAGCGGGCCCACACGCTCAGGGAGAAGCCCAAGCCCGCGAGGAGAGCCCAACGCCCGTGCGAAGCCGTCCGATCCCGGCGCAGCGCGTACAGGGCCACCATAGTCCCCAGTGCGGCCACAGGTTCCCCGAACAGGGTACGGGTGTAGGGCAAGGCCAACGTCGCCACGCCGTAGACCAAGCCCAGGGTCCACGCGCGACGGTGGGGATACCCCAGCTCGTGGATGTAACGGGCCAGCACGTACGCGGTCAGAGCGGTAAGAAGGGGATTGGTGAGCAGGGACAGGAGGATGAGCCCCATGTGCAAGTGGGGCAGACCCAAGTGGATGAAAAAAGCCGGCAGCAGGGCCGAGCCAAATCCTTTCTTGGAGTAGACATGTCCTCCCCGACCAAAGGCCCCCTGGACTTCCCGCGCGGCCCGGACCCATTGGCTCCACAGGAGTTGGTCCGTGTCCAGTGCGTGACGTTTGGCCATGCTCTCGGCCAGCGCGTAGATGGATACTTCGTCGATGACGTGGAAACGGCCGCCGTAGATGAGGAGGTAGAGGGGCAAAAGGACTATCAGCAGGAGGAGGAACGAGGGTCGATGGGAGGTAGGGACGTGTGTGACCGCGGGGGTGGGGACAGCCATGTCCCCATCCCCCGCCATCCAAAGCTTACTGTTCATCTCGTCGACGCCAGTAGAGGCCGCTGGCGCTCAGGGCCAGGCCCAGCCCCATGAGGGCGACAGGCCAATCCACGGGCACGCCACCGGTGGTGGGCATGGTGGATGTGACCTTCTGGATGCGGCCTTCGACCTTGGGAGCAATGGGCGAATGGGCGTGGATGTAGTCGGCCACGGCTTCGTCCAAGGGCGGACCGTAGTCATAGGGGTCGATGGCCTTCTCGGCCAGGACTTTGTAATCATCGCCGCCCTTGCGCATGAAGTCGTTGGCCGCGACCCGGTACACCGCGTTCAGGTCGAGGGGGCTGTAGGTGCCATCCGGGTTCTTCACCTCCACACTGACAATCCGGCTCCCCACCGGTCGGGTGGGATCCCAGGTGTAGCGCAGGCCGGAGACCTGGAGGAAGCGCCCGGTGCCCTCGTTCTCCGGGTTCTCCGCACGGCTGACGCCGTTCTCCAGCGCGGCCCAGAGGTCCTCCCCCTTCAGCCCGAAGGTGGAGATGGTGTTGCCAAAGGGCAGGACTTCCATGACTTGGCCCAGGCTGATGGGCCCCTTGGGGATGCTGGCCCGAATACCGCCCGCGTTCTGCAAGGCGATTTGGATGTTCTGGTCCTTCATCTTCCAGATGATCGCGTCGGTGACCAGGTTGCCCATGTTGCACTCGGCAAAGCGGCACACCTCGCGGTCGCCCACCAGGTCCACCTTGGTCTCGCCGATGATCTTGGACTTGAGTTCGTTGATGGGCTCCATGCGCTTGGCCACCTCGGCTGCGACTTCGGGGTCCTCGGGCACGTTTTCGTCCTTCACCTTGATGAGTTCCCCGCTGAAGGCCTTGGGCACGCCCTTGTCGTCGAAGGTCACGTTCAGGCGACCCATGTACTTGAGTTTGGAGCAGGCCTGGACGACCAAGACGGGCTGGCCGGAAGGCGCGTTCACCACGGTGGGATAGGGACCGGCCGCGTGTTTCACGTCGCCCAAGCACGTGTGCGAGTGGCCACCGACGATGACGTCCACGCCATCCACCTGGGCCGCGAGTTTCTTGTCCATCTCATAGCCCACGTGGGTGAGCGCGATGATCTTGTTCACGCCCTGGTCGGTGAGTTCCTGCACGGCTTTCTTCAGGGAATCCACCGCGGGGAGGATTTTGACGTTGGGCCCCGGGCTGGAGAGGATGTCCACGTCCTCCGTGGTGAGCCCGATAATGCCGATCTTCTCCCCTCCGACCTCAACGACGGTGTAGGGCTTGACCAAACCGGCCAGATCCGGGTCCTGGGAGACATCCAGGTTCGCGGAGAGGACGGGGAAGTTGGCCCCTTTGATGAACTTGGCCAGGGTGGGAGGACCGTCGTCGAATTCGTGGTTTCCCACGGCCATGGCCTGGTACCCCTGATAGTTCATGGCCCATTGAGCCATCTCACCTTTGTAAAGCCGGTAGAACAGGGTGCCCTGGAAACGGTCGCCCGCGTCCAACAGGAGAACGTTCGGGGTCTCCTCCCGGATTTGCTTGATGAGCGTGGTTTGGCGGGCCAGGGTCTTCTCGTAGTTCGCGTGCACGTCATTGGTGTGGAGAATGGTGAGTGTGAACTCGTCTCCCCCTTGCGCCAGGGCCGGCTGTGGCCCGGCTAAGAGAACCATAAGGAGCATCAATGTGATGATAACAAAGGTCATACGTCGTTGCATGGGTTCACCTCCTTGTTGTGTAAGGGGAATGACTCTATGCCCCCTCCTTTGGGGGTGGCTCCATTATACTGCAAGAGATGGTGAGAGCAAAGGAGGGAACGATTAACGATTAATGAGTAACGATTAAGGGGTTGGCGGAAGGGCGAGGTTGGCCGGGATAGGTGAGGTCTAACGCATAACGAGTAACGAGTAAGAGGGGCGGGAAACCATCGTGGGCCGGCTGTGGCGATTCCTGGCCGGTCATGTGCCCATATAGAGCCCCCGAAGGGGGCTTTCCCCAATTTAGCCCGGGGGTTCAGCCCCGGGCGATGAGGCACGGCCACACATCGCCGTTCACGAACGGTAGGGGCGGG
>JAADDB010000319.1 GCA_013154135.1 Chloroflexota bacterium | reverse complement strand
CCCCGCTGGGGTTCCCCCATTCCTCCACGCCTGCAACGGCCGCACGTCCAGTTTCCCCAAAACCCCTTTAATAAGGTAAAATCCTCTTGTGGGCCGGGTGTTTCCCCTTGGGCGGATGGGCCTCTGTGTACCGGCCTCCTCTAAGGATAACGCCTGGGCGTGTACTGCGCGGAGTTCTGGTGAAGTGGGATGTGCCACTCAAAAAGGAGGTGAAAAAATGGCTTGGATCTATGGACCGGTAAACAGCGCTGAGGACATCCGACGCATCAACTGCATCATCCGGGATGAGATGTTGGCCGTAGAAACCCCGGAGCAGTTGACGGACTTGAAGAAACGCTCCGACTACCTCTGTACTCTCACTTACAGCCCCTTCTGGCAGAAGAAGTTCGGCCCACGCGTGGAAAAACTCCGCCAAGTGGCCAGGGAAGAAAACGTGGCAACTGTGCGTCTCGCCAACTATGTGGCCCGTTACAAGGGGTGGGACAAGCAGTACAACCCCTGGCGAGCCAGCACTGCCAAGGAAATCGAGGAAAAACTGGACGAACTGGACGACCTCCTCATCAAGGAAATCGAAGAGGCCAAACCGCTCCAGCTTATTGAAGGCATCCAGCAGGAGCTGGACGTCCTCCGAAAGGAATTCTGCCGCCTGCGGAAGGCCATGCTCTTCGTGGACGAACCCCATGAGCTCACCGAACTCAAACAGTATGCCGACTTCCTGGTGACCCTCACCTATTCCCGGGAACTGGAAAGACGGTTGGGTGAGAACATCGAGAAAATCCGGGAAATCGCGCACAAGGAAAATGAGCGCAGCGTGGAACTGGCCAACATCATCGCCGCGGTGAACAACTGGGACATCGTCTACGAAGCGTGGAACGAGGACGAGCTGGTCCAGGAGGAGACCATCGAAGAATACCTCCAGCGCCTGCTCGAGGAAGAACAAAAGGCGGACACATACGTGCCCACCGAGGCCCGCTACCGCAGTGGAAAGGTGATGTGGCTCGTCTACGAGAGCCCCCACGAGTACAAAGGTGGCCGGGTCTACCCTCGCGTGCGGGTGAAGCGAGTCTACTTCCCCGGCGACGCCTTTGACATCCAGATGGAAGGACCCGGCGAATACACCACCCGGTTCGGGCGCAAGGTGTACGGCGTCAAAATCACCTACAAGACCCGCATCGCCCCCACCACCATCCACCGACGGGGCCGGGTCATCCAACTCCCCGAACGGGTGGTAACCCGGACGAAAATCGTCCAGCTGGACGAGGGAGCCACAAACGTGCGTCTCGTGGAGGAACGGCCGGAGAAGGCCTACCCGGTAGCGTAGCACCTCACGGGACCCAAACATCCTCGGGTGCGTGTCCACGCCTTACCGGGAAAGCTGCACACGGGGTCCAGGAACAGAGAAGGGGTATTGTGGCTTGGCGGAACAAAGCCACAATACCCCTTCACCTATTCGGACATCGCGCCGGACATACGTCAGACGCCAGAAAACCTCACGCGGCCTGAGGGAGCTCCCTGCTCCCGGTGGCCCACTCGGGGAAAATGCCCAGATACCGTTGGGCCGCCTTCAGAGCTGCCAAGATCTGCTCTTCCGTATACCAAGGAATGTATTCCCGGAGCTCGCGCGCGCTCATGGGCTGATTCTTGTGCAAGACTAAGACCCGGAAAATGGCCGTCGCCAACGGCAAACTCGCGTGCAAATAATCCGGCTTTTGAGCGCAAATGGACTCCAGGCACTGAATGATCGCGTCGGTCTTCTTGACCTCCGCGGTAACGGGGTCAATCCAGTCCACTTCCTGAGTGCCCACATGCGTGGGAATCTGCTCCTTGCATTCGGGACACAATTGTTCCCACAGGAAGAGACGATAATTCCCCTCGCGTTCCCACCATCCCATATCAATGCGGAACTTCGTGTCCGGCGTAATCCGTCGCAACTCCATTGCCCACTCCTCAATATACCTAGTATTCAGCAGACCGCTGGACCTGATTGACTGACAAAACGCAACAGTCCCTTAGCGGAGTACTACTCCAATTCCCGATTCCACGCGGTCCAATAACCGTCGCCCACATCCTGATACTCATCGCTCTCGGCCAAGACAGCGAAGATCGGGCCGGGCGGGCAGCGTCGGATGACGTTGACCGCGCTGTACAACGTCTTCGCGTGCACCTTGCCCTCCGGGTTCAACTTGGAAAGCTCGGGGAAAATGGACCCCACCGTCTCCTGAATGGGAGGCAGGGGGTCGGGCAAGGACTCCACATACGCGTCGATGGCCTCGGGATCGGCCACGCTGAGAAGCACGTGCTCATCCGTCTCGCACGCGACTTCCTGCTTGTTCATCTCAAAGGTGAGGCGTTCGCCCTCCAGCCGAGCCGTGCGCACCCATTCCCGCTTCATGCGCCGTGGGCGGAAGTCGATGACGTACGTGTTCGGCTCTTCCACCTTCCGCTCCACGATGATGTACGCGCCCACAGGGATCTTGTGCTTCTGATACCAATCGTCCAGGCCCGCGATGAGGCGGTGACGGGGGGAAACCCACCCGGTAAAGCGTTCCCCCCAGCGCCCATCGACCAGGGTGATCAAGGCCACATCGGTGTCGAAGGAAGGCATGATGCCGCGCACCCGGGAAGTGATGGGCACTGTGCCATAGCGCCAATGGGGGTAAATGAGAATGAGCGTCGCACTGGGGATCAGGGATGTACCCACCCCTTCCTCATCCATGGTATCCGACCACTCATCATCCAACTCCCACTCGATTTGCAACAGGGAAAGGGGCAGCGCATCCCGACGGTACGGGATCGGGTCGTAGCGGAGCAGCCGGGGTTCCTCGGCCAACGCGCGGGGCAACAAGCGTCGGAGGTACCACCGTCGCTCGCCGTTCACGTCCACGCTCACAAAATTCTCGCTGTTCGCGAGCGCGTGCTCCAGGGAAAGGCGTTGGATCTCCGGCGGGATCTCCTCCGGGAGGTCCAGCTCGGCCAGGATATCGTCCAGGGACACGGGCTCACGGCGGATGTCCATCACCGCGTCCGCGATGTTCAGGTGGCCGATGTTGATCTCTGCCAGGGAATCACGCAGGAACCACCCGTTGGCTATGCGCACAAAATCGTCGGAGCGACGAGCCAACTCCTGCTCCAACGTCTTCTTCACATAATGACCGTACTGGTCGAAGATCTCCTCCGCGGACACATGCCCGCTGAGAGGGCTGGAATCCCCGTTGTCGTTCAGGCGGTGGGGAGCCTCCAGGCCCGAGGCGAACTCCCGGGGCGTCTTCTCCCCTTCCAATTGGACCTGGATGACCTGGAATTCCGGGTATGCGGGGTTATACCCCGCTCGCTTGCCCACGACGGTGCCCACCGCGTAGTCCAGCGCGGGGAAGACGAGCGTGTCCCCGATGTTGTACACTTCCCGCGGGTGGTACACCTTGCCCCGTGAGAGGATCTCGTGGAGGCGTTTCTCCTCATCCTTGATGCGTCCTTCCACCACCACCCAAGCGAGACGTTCCGTATCTACGGGGGCTAAAGCCTCCATCAGCACGTTGTAGATCCGGTCGATGTCCTCTTCGGTCAATGTGAACTTCTGCCAATAGGTCTCTGTTTGTGTATACCTCTCCATGACTTCACCCCAACGCTTGACTTGTAAACAGGCTCACATGAGCTTTTGCCTGGACTTTGGTTGGGCACGCGACTGGGGTTTTTGGCCCCCAACGCCCACCTTCAGGCAACACATCTCTTCCCATTTTTCGGCGCACAACCGGTCCATTATATCCCGGGTGCTGACGGACTGACAAAACTCGGTAGTTCCTTGGCAATAACAGGGCCGAAAGGACCTTAGGCGACAGACCAGAGTAACCATCGACCCCATTCCCACGACAACGCCACTGAACCATGGCCCCCCACGCCGGGCTATCCGGGTCTGTCATGCGCACAAAACAGGATCCGTCCAGAAGCCCATGGGCCACCGCGTGCCCTTCGGTGAGTCATCAGATAACCAGGTTGGCCATGTCAAAGCCGAAGATGGCGACCTTGTCCCCTTCCTTCAACTTGACGCACAGATCCCAGTTGTGGCAATCCTCGCAATACTGCTGATATCCCAAGTGCTCGGCCATGGAATTTTTGGTGGTCAACAGTTTGCTGTTGAGGAAGATGGTGTACAGCTCCTCGGGCCGGATGCCCACTCGGTTGAAGACGGACTCCAGGGTTTCTCCCTCTTCGATGGGCACTTCGATGATGCCGCGTGTGCCCACTTCCCGGGTCAGGGGGTACTTTTTCCGCAATTTTCCGTACACGTTGATTTGGATTGTGCTCATGATACGGATTTCCCTCTTCTCAAAAGCTGTTTGCTTGCGTCATTTGAGCGCTGGCCAAACGGCCCACTCCTTACTCGTTCGATGCCGGGCTGGCGAGAGAAAGCCCCCCCCTCGGCGGCGGACGGGGCCAGGATCTAACGAGTAACGAGTAACGATTAACCCAAGTTTTGCGCAATCAGATGCCATATCACAAAAAGCGCATCAAAAAAAGCATTTCCGTGGTGGGACTATATGTAGTGGTTCATCTCCGGACAACCACTACATATAGACCAGCATCCGAATCGAGCCCCACCATCTCGAAGAGTTCGGCAGGTTTAATCACGGATAAGCACTCCATATAGGCGATCACCACGAGACAGATAGGCGATTTCTCGGTCATGAAAGCTATCGCCAGGTGAAA
>JAADDB010000073.1 GCA_013154135.1 Chloroflexota bacterium | reverse complement strand
CTCAGACCCGCCCCTACAGAGGCCAGGCATAGGGCGCGGCCCGAGGCACGACGACGTTTTGTCCGGCTATTAGCACGGATGATGCTCAACGGGAAGAGAGCGTTCGAGCGAAGTCTTTGTGGATCTCCCTTCCCCGGCGGACTGTTGTGCGTGGGCGGGCGAAGCCCGCCCACCCACGCACAACTCTTCCTATGCACGGGGCGAAAACCTCGGCGCCCCGCCGAAGTGCGGCCCCGTCCGCCGCCAAGGTACAACCGAAATTTGTCCATCAAGCCGAGGGGGACTTTCTCTCGCCAACCCAGCAAGGAAGGGCCAACCCGCATCCAGTCCTTTAATCGTCAATCGTTACTCATTACTCGTTAGCCCCTGGCCCCGTCCGCCGCCAAGGCCCTGCCGAATTTCGTCCGTCCATGAGAACGATTGAAGGAGGAGGCAGGCCGCCTCGCAAGCAAAACTCCAGCGTACGGGGGTGCGGGGCGAATTTGGGAGCAGCAAGAGGGCTGTGTAAGATAGGGGCATCCATGCTCACGTCAATCCTTGTGACAAAGGAGTGCTGCCCCATGAACGCGCGACACATCCCCAAATTCACCTGGCTATTGGTTGTTGCTTCACTCCTCTTGGCCACATTCGTCTACTCAGCACGAGCCCTACCTCCTCGTGAGCCATCGGAAAGTGCATCTCTGCCGGCACGGACGGAAACCACTGTCGCGGAGCCGGCTCATGCGTGGAAATTCCAGTGGCGGGCGGACCAGGACCTGTACGATGTGAAACAGATCGACGCCCACACCTTCTTCATTGTTGGCGATGGTGGAAGCACCTACAAGAGCGAAGATGGCGGTCGGACGTGGCACTACGCCACCCTGGGCGAACGCGTCCCCCTCCGCGCGGTCTCCTTCACCTCCCCACGAAAGGGATGGACCGTGGGCAAAGGGGGCATCATCTACCGAACAGAAAACGGCGGCATCACTTGGACTCGACTTCCCAGCGGTCAGCGCCGGGACCTCCTGGATGTGTGGGCTTTTGACGAAGAACGGGTCATAGCCGTGGGCGCGGGCGGACTCATCCTGCGCACAGAAGACGGGGGTGCCACATGGACTCCCGTCCCCAGTCCCACGGGCCAATCTCTCCTCGCGGTGTGGTTTGATGGGGAGAAGGGATGGGCCGTGGGCAACGGCGGCACCATCATCCGCACTTCAGACCAGGGAACCACATGGGAGCTCCTCCGGAGTGGGGGAGGGGCCCTGCGTGATGTGGCCTTTGCTCCGGGCGGCCAACGGGGATTCGCAGTGGGTGATGGGGGTGTTGTCTTGGCCACGGAGGATGGCGGGGACACCTGGACCCCCGTGGCTGTGGGCTCCCGCGTGACCCTCCAGGGAATCTCCTTTGACGGGGCCGGCCGGGCTTGGATTGTGGGGAACCTGAGCACGGTGTTGCACGAACAGGAAGACGGCTCCTTCGCCGACGTCTCCCCGCCGGACACCGCGACTGCTCACCTCTACGCGGCCCTCGTGGATGGTCGAGGCCGTGTGTGGGGGGTTGGACTTCAAGGATACGTCATCCTCAGTGACGATGGCGGTCATACCTGGACTCACCCCACAGGTGGGGGCATCGCGGAGTTTTGGGATGTTTCCTTCCCCGATGCCATGCACGGCTGGGTCATTGGCCAGCGGTTCCCCGGCCAACAGGTCGTCGAAAAACACATGTGCGGGGAGCGGCCATGCGAGTATCGGGGAGTCGTCCTCCACACGGAGGATGGGGGGAAGACGTGGGCACCTCAGACTTTGCCCATCCCTCCTGTGGGAAGTGTGTTGGAGATGATGGGCATCTCCTTCGCGGATACCCGGCGGGGCGTGACCACCGGTCGGATGGGGCGCATTTTCTACACGGACGATGGGGGCGAGACTTGGCACATCGCTCCTCCCAACCCACCTTCGGCCCTGTGGATGCAGCGGGTCGTGCTCCAGCCGGACGGTCGGGGTTGGTCCGGAGGACAGGGGGGCCGGGTGTGGCGTACCGGGGATTACGGGCACACGTGGGAGTTCAAGTGCTTCAACTGGTATGACCCGGCTTGCTACCGAAAGCCATCCTTCAGCCTCCCCATTTACGGCGTGGCCAGCCGAGGCGACCGCGCCTGGTTCACCGGCCGAGGGTCTGGTGGCGGTTACATCCTCCTCACCCAGGACGATGGGGAAACCTGGAGTAAGCTCTTGCTGAACGCAGGACGGGGAGGAAGTCACTTGTGGAACATCTTCTTCCTGGATGAGGACCAGGGCTGGGCCGTCGGGGTGACCGGGATTATCTGGCGGACGGAGAGCGGCGGGGGGACCGAGGAAGATTGGACTCTGTTACCCCAGGATCCGGACTTGCGTTACACAGACCTGTTCGACGTGGAGTTCTGGACCCCCACCGATGGTTTCATCGCGGGGGCGGACTGTCTGGAGCAAATGCGGGGTGAATCGTGCGACCTCTTCCTCCCGGTCAACCCCTACGACGGGGCTGTGGTCGGGCGCACCGGCGATGGGGGGAAGACGTGGGAGGTGGAGCGTTTCCCCTCTGTCACTCAGCTCTACGGTGTTGCCGCGTCGGATGAGGGAGGCGCCTGGGCTGTGGGGGCCGGCGGCACCATCCTGCACTACGCGGGGCCCCCTAACATGCTGAACGCCCTGCAGCTGGCCGAACCCCTCCCCCTGGACGGCTCCACCGCGGATTGGCCTGTGCCCGCGGCCATGACTCTCACCGCATCCACCGCGGATCTCATCATCGGCGTGGATGTGCCCTCGCCCGAGGATATCAGCGCGCGCATGCGGGCCCTCTGGGGGGACGAAGGGCTGTACCTGGGCATTGAAGTCACGGACGATGTGCTCCACGCACCCTCGGACGACCCTCTCCAGGGAGACGCCATCATCCTGGGGATTGACGGGGAAGGGGACAACCAGGGCGGCGGTGCCGGAGACCATGTCTACACCGTCACCCTCGACGGTCGGGTTTGGGAGAAGGGGGAACCCGTGTCCGATGTCACCGCGGCTGTGACGCGCTTCTGGAACGGGTATACGGTGGAGCTCCTCCTGCCCGCGCGTGTCCTGGGCCAAGCGCTGAGCTCCGGACGTCGGGTGGGGTTCAGCCTGGCCCTTCAGGACAACGACGGGGGAGAAACCCCGGAAACGGTGTTGGTGTCCGATTCGGAGGATTACACCACGCCTTCCAGCGAATTCGGCAGCATCTACATCATCGGGGACACGTTGGTGGTTCAGGCTGGGGTTACTACCTTGGGCTCGCCCGTGGATACGTATATCAACCGCTATCGGCCGTACGAGAACTACAATGAAGGGGATGAGACTGCTCCTCCCTACGGTCCTCTCCCCTGGTTGCGTTTGAAACGCACCAATCAGTGGGATGTGAAATCCATCCTCTTCAAGTTCGACCTCACGTTCCTCCCCAGAACCGCGCGGATTGAGGACGCGACGTTGACCCTTCGCTCTGGCACGTGTCCGTACAGCGCGTGTTCTGTGCCCTTGACGGTGGGCGCGTACCGGCTCCTCCGCCCGTGGGATGCGAAGATCGTCAACTGGTATGTGGCCTACCTGGATGAGGAGGGGGAGGAGATCCGCTGGCAACAGCCGGGCGCAAACGGGCCGGAGGACCGGCTGATGGAGCCGGACGATGTCCAGGTCATCCCTCGCTCCTTTGTGGACGTGACTTGGCACATCTCCCGCAGTGTGGAAGCGTGGGTCCAACATCCAGAGCAGAACTACGGCCTTCTGCTCCATCCGGACGCGGGGGCAGTGGAATATCGCCTACCCTCCTCTGAATTCGATGACCCACAACGGCGTCCGAAGTTGGTGGTTCGTTACGCGCTCCACCCCCTTGTGTACACGCCGACTCCCACCTTCACGCCAACGACCACCCCGACTCCCGGCCCTTCGCCGACGCCCACGCCTACGCCGACCTTCACGCCCACTCCTTCGCCCACACCCACCCCTCAGATCGTGCGGTCGTACACTTTCGTCCAGGGGGAGGACGGGTATGAGGGATACGCGGATACGTACATCGCCAAGTGGCATCAGACCAGTCCCCAAGGTGAGGACACGAGCCTGTACGTGCAGACGGACAACGCGTACATCCTCATGCGCGTGGACCTCTCCCAGATCCCCGCGGGGAGTCAGGTCCGGTCCGCGACGCTGCGGATGTGGTCCGGCAGCGGGACGACGACGATGACCGTTCAGGGGTACTTGATGCGCCGGGATTGGGCCGAGGACGAGGCCACGTGGCAGGAGGCTCGTTCTGGGGACCCGTGGGCTGTGCCGGGAGCTTTCGGAGGCGCGGATGTGGAGGATACGCCCGTGATGACTCAAACGGTGCCCGCGGGCACCGGCTTTGTGGAGTTCGACCTCACCGACGCGGTCCAGCGCTGGTTGGACCACCCGGAGGCCAATTACGGTCTCCTGTTGGCCGGGGTGGAGCCGGGTGCTCGCCATAGCTTCACCTCGTCCGAGTGGCCGGGCGTGAACCAACGCCCCCGCCTGGATGTGACCGTCATCCTGCCGGGGCCAACGCCCACGCCTACCGCGACCCCCACACCCGAGCCCACGGCCACGCCCACCCCTACAGCAACACCCACGCCCCAGCCAACCCGGGGCCGGGTGTTCATCCCCTACCTCCTGCGTTAAACGGGCGAGCACTCTCGTGTGAGAGGCGGGCGGACGAAGCCCGCC
>JAADDB010000250.1 GCA_013154135.1 Chloroflexota bacterium | reverse complement strand
GGCCTCGGCCAGGATCTCCACCTGTGTGGTGAGCGACATCATGTGCTTATCCAGGCGTTGTACCCGGTCCAGGACCTGATCCACCAGGTCCTTCAACACTTCGTTCTGTTCCCGCAGGTGGGCCAGGTCACGGCTGGTACGCAGGGGAGCCAACGCAACCCGCACGTCGGGCGCGTCCAGTTCCTCGTTCAAAAGGCGCAGGAAGGTTTCGGCCGCGCGCCGGGCGTCCTCTCGCAGCGATGGCTTTCGCACGCCTATGCTCGCGGTCCACACGTCGGCCAGGACGTTGGGGTCAGGTACACCCTTCCGGGTCAGCAACTTGGCCAGTTCCCGCTGGCTTTCCGCCTTCTCCAATAGGTGAAGGTCGAATCCGGAGGACGCCCACCCGCCGGGGTATTCATCGTCCAGGCGCTTGAGCGCGCGTTCCAACGCCAGGCGAAAGGCCATCTGCTCGGGGCTCTGGCGCCCCAGGCGGGTGCGTATTTCCCGACGCACCCGTTCGTCCCACCCGCTTTCCTCCGCAGCAGCGGAGATCAGGTAGCCAAACACGCCGTCTACTATTGTGGTCAGGAGAGCCGTTGGCATAGGCATGGTGTCCCTCTTTTGGTTCTTTTCCATCTATCGCGGGCCGTTCGCAGTGATTCTCGGCCGTTTATGCGCCTGTAGGAGAAGCAGCCGAATAAATCCGCCTGCTCAACAGGAGCCGTCCCTTCGGGACGGGAACACGTCGGCCGGCCGAGGGCCTACCCCGCGTCCCAAAGGGGCGCTTCCTGTTCAGCGGGCCAATTTATTGGGCCGCTTATGCCTGAAACCTTTCCCCGGCGCCCTTTGCGTCTTTGCGTGAGATTGGCCACACGGCCACACACCCCTACCATTCCACGGGGAACGCGACCACCCGGCATCCGCTGCTGTCGCTGACTACAATGAGCGCCCCATCAGGTGACGTGGCCACGCCCACCGGCAATTGCAACGCGGCCCCGCGACCGAACTCACCCACGGCCGTCCCGTCCGCCATGTACACCCGCACCGTGCCCCCGGTCGGGTTCGTCACCACCACCCGACCGTCGGGCAGCAGGGCCAGGTGGGGCGCATCTATCGTATTGCTCGGGGGGATGAGCCAACGGGTCAGGGGCACCCCAGCCGCATCCAAATGCCACACCAGTCCGGCCGCGGCCTCCGTCACGTACAGACTCCCGTCCGCGGCGATAGCCACATCCGTGGGTTGGCCGGGCCCCACCGGCCCCTCCGGACCACCGATTTGGCGGAGCAGCGTCCCGTCGGGGGCCACCTGCGTTACCCGTGCGCCGCCCGTATCCGCCACATAGATCGTCCCGTCCGGTGCCACATCCAACCCTCGGGGTCGGTACCACGGACTCGTGGGCGTGACTTCCTCCAGGAACTGACCCTCCCCGTCGAAGTGGAGCAGCACCTGCCGCATCGCGTCCAGCACCCACACCGTCCCATCCGGCGCCACTGCCACATCGAAGGGCTCCACAAACTGGCCGCGGCCTTCGCCCTTCTCCCCAAAAGCCGAAAGCACCTCCCCGTCCGGGGAGAGCACCACCACCCGCTGATTCCCCGCGTCAGCCACGTACATCCGACCGTCCGGGCCCACGGCCACCCCGCGCGGCTGCTGAAACTCCCCTTCGCCCGAACCGCACGCGCCCACCGCCCACGCGGGCGACACATCCAACGGGGGCACTGCCCCCTCCTTGGTCGGGGGTACCCCACCCACGGTCGGACCCGGCACCTCGCCTGCGGCAGAAGATGGCGTGGGCACCGCGGGTGGTGGAGGCGGCATCAACGTCTCCGGCACCTCCGCGCCCTCTATCGGGAACAGATACTCCAGCGGCACCAACTCCTCCACACCGCCCGGAGGTGTCCAGAAGAAACTCATCTCGCTCGCGCCGCCGACCTGGAAATACCGCACCTCCAGATCGTGGAACCCCTGCGTCAGGTAGATCTGTCCTTCCCGACGCCGCGCGCCGTGCGATCCGCCGTTATCCACCACCAACTGCCCATCCACCCACACAAACGACCCATCATCCGATCGCGTGGCAAACCGGTACTCCCCCTCCCGGGCGATCGCGATCTTCCCCACCCAGCGAATGCTGTACGGCTCCCGCAGGATATTGTTGGGAATGATGAAGAAATCCCGCTCCACCACCGCGGGAGGGGGTGTCCAGTCCGGATTGGGATAGTAATACCCCACCAACCCGTTGGGGCCGATGTCGATGGCGTACACATCCGGCTCTGCCAGGACCCGCAACTCTCCCCCCTTGGGGCCCCAGAGCACCCGCAGGCGAGGCGCGTCCCCTGTGGCCGTGTACACCACCCGCACCGGCACAAACCCCGCGACCAGCCGTGCGTCCACATCAAAGGGGGGCGACTGGCCCTGACACGTGCCCCCCACACAGCGCTCATCCAGGAAGAACTGAACATCTCCCGCTGCGTCCACGCGGAATGTATACTGACCCACCTGAGGCACCAGGATCGCGCCCCGCAACTCCACCGTGAAGGGAGGCGGCACCGGTGGTGGGGAGAAGGTCAGGTCCAGCGCGCGGACCGTCTCCTCGGACAAGGGCGCGCCGGCCGGTTCCGTGCCCGGATACGTGCGAGCGCGCAGTCCCCGCACCTTATCCATGTCCTCCGCGGGCACGTGGAAACTGATGAACAGGACCACCCCCGCGGGACCCCGGTGGATTTCCACCTGCCCGTCGGGGTACACCTTCTGCAGGAAGGGGACCACATTCTGCAGCGGCGGATCCAGAATGTACACCACATCCCGGTTCACCTGCTCCCGCAGGGGCACATGCTGGGAGAGATTCAGGGGGATCACCTCCCGGCCGCCGATGAACTTCACCGCGGAGTGATGATGGTACGCGCGCGTCACCAGGATCAGTGTGTCCTCGGGCAGCGTGCGGATGTACTCCCCCACCGCGGACTCGTTGGGGCTGTACGCGAGTTGCACCTCCGGGAGTTTGGCCTGCACGCCGAAGTACATGTGCGCGTTCCACACCAGGGCCGCGGCCACCATCAACGCCAACACCCCCTGGAAGACCCGCTGGCCGTAATCCCGCCACGCGAGGTCGAACGCGCGCCACACCTGGGCCAACACCTCGCCCACCAGCAGGTACACCAGCACTAGAATGCCGATGGGCCGCCGCGCGCTGGGCGCCTCGTGCGCGACCGAGAAGATGACCGTGCTCATCTGGAAAAGCACGCCTGTCACGTAGAGGAAGGGCAGCGGGCGGTTCACGTAGCGCAGCGCGTAGATCAGGCCCAACACAAAGAGCGCGCCCACCAGCACATCCAGCATGGGCTCGCCCGGCAGATTGTTCAGCGCGGCCAGATCCCCCTGCACGTTGAACATCTTCAGCGTCTTGATGATGTTCTGGCGCAGGGGCTCGTAGGAACCCACCTGTTCGATGTCGTTGAACACGGAAATGTGGCGCATGCGGGAGGTGAACTGGTCCCAGTGGCGGAGAGTGTACACCAGCAAGGGTCCCAGCCCCACAATGCCTGTGACCCCCGCCAGGACCATCCCCTCCACATCCCGCCACAGTTGCGCGCGGCGCTCCCGGTGCAGGAGGTCACCGGCCAGCCAGTAGAGGAAGAAGAGCGCGATCCACGGGGGCACCACCCGGAACGCGGTGTACGTGTTCATGCCCAGGGCCAGGAAGAACCCCACCCACGCCCAGTCCAGACGGCGGCCGTGGCGCAACGCGCGCAGGAGCGCCCACAGAAGCAAGGTCACCACCAGGGGGACCATGATCAGTTCGTACACGATGCGGCTGAAGGTGATGTGCCAGCGCGCGGCCGCGAAGAGGCCGGCCAGCACCAGGGCCAGGCGGGGGGACTGGAAACGCCAGCGCGCGAGCCCGTAGAACGCGAGTACGGTCAGCGTGCCCACCAGCGCGGGCGCGAGGCGCAGGGTGGTCATGCTGGGACCGAAAAGTGCAAAGAGCGCGGCAATGATGTAGGTGAACAGGGTCGCCTGCCCCTCGTTGGTGCCCGCGTAGGGCGTGTACGGTTCCCCGTGAAGCCAGCGCAGCGCGTCCAGCGCGTTGTTGCACTCGTCCGACTGGCACCCGTGGGGCATCTGGCCCAGGTGCCAGGTGCGCAGGAAGAACGCGATGACCAGGATGAGGAGGACCAGCGCGACCTCCGTGCGAGGGTTCAGCCGCGCGTGCATCCCGTACTGCGCGGGAGGATCGGGCGGGTTCTCCACCTCCCGGCCTCGGCCATCCCACCAGGTGCCCAAGAGGATGAGCCCGGTCCCCCCCAGCCAGAGGACCAGCGGCCAGCCCGTGTACACATCCCGGCGCAGCCAGAAGCCCAAGAGCGCGATGGCGCCCAAACCGACGCCCGCGGCCGTCAACGCCAGGGCATCCCGCCGCCAAGGAGGACGGGGACCCAACGCGGGCCAGCGGTCCGGAGGCCAGGCCGCGGCCACAAACAGCCCACCCGCGAGGAGATAAAGAAAGACCGCGTCCCGCAGGACCGTATCGTCCGCGCGCGCGGTCACCTCTGCCCATAGGGCAATGACAATAGCGAGCACGAGCAGGGTCAGACGTTTCATAGCACGCATCCTTGTGTTCATCGTTCTGGACTTTGGACAAACACCCCAGGCTGGGGAACAAGATTCAGCAACACCTTGGCCGCGGACGGGTCCGCACCCCGGCAGGGTTCCGACGTTTTCGCCCCGTGCATGGAAAGAGTTTTTGGTGGGTGCCGGCCGGGCTTCGCCCG
>JAADDB010000050.1 GCA_013154135.1 Chloroflexota bacterium | reverse complement strand
CATGCCCCGGCCCACATGGCCGTACACCCCCATCCCCACATACGCCCCGCCCCTTGTCCTCCCCTCGCCCGACACCATGCGCTCCGGGCCGACGGAGGTGGCCACCCCATGGCCCACACCTCCCTCCCTGGACCGATCGCGGCAGCCGTGGAAGTTGTACCTGGCATACGTACGGTACGATTGGGCATACACCTACCCCTTCCTCCGACCGGCCCACGCGTACGCACAGCGCGACCCTTCCTCGTCCGGGCGGGGGAGTTGGAACCGGACCCGCTACGTGATCACCCACTACCTGCCTAGCTTCCTCTGCCTGATGGCCGCGCTGATCCTCGCGCTGGTGGAGGGGATTCTGCTGGTGGTGTGGACCGGAAGGAGGAGGCGCGGTAGGAGACGATGAGACGTGCTCGATTTCTCGCGTTCACGGGCATGATGTGGCTGGCCATGGCGCTGCGCGCGTGGGGATTGGACGCGCAAAGTCTGTGGCGGGACGAGGTGGACACGGTGCGTTTCGCGACCCAGCCCCTCTCCGACCTGTTGCACATGTTCGTCGTCCCCGGACACAACGGCGTCCTCTACTACCTGCTCATGCGCCCGTGGATCCTGTTCTTCGGCCACGTGGACTACGCACTGCGCTACAGCTCCTTACTGGTGGGATTGTTGGCCATCCCCCTGACCTATCAGGTGATGCGCGCCTGGTTGGGCAAGGGACCGGCGTGGCTCACGGCCCTCCTCATGGCCGTCTCCCCCTACGCGATTTGGTACAGTCAGGAACTGCGGATGTACATGTGCATCCTCTGCCTGGCCCTCCTCGCGACCTGGTGTTGGCAACAAGCCCTCTGGAAGGGACGACGCGGCTACTGGATCCCCTACGTCCTCCTCCTCTCCGCGGGGATCTACATGCACTTCCTCCTCGCGCTCCTCATTCCCACCCACATCCTTTTGTCCCTGTTGATGCCCGAAAAAGTGCGGCGTCAGTGGCTGTGGTGGGGGATGGCCTACAGCTTCTTCATCCTCCCCTACATCCCCCTGGCCTGGTGGCAGAAGAAACTCCTCTTCAGCCCCACCTTCCGCACCGGACACCCCTTCGTGCCCTGGCCCTCGATGGTCTACCGCCTGTTGACGGTTTTCGCGGTGGGCTTACACGACCTCCGACTCCCTTCCCTCCCCAAGGAAGCACGTCTCGTCCCCCTCCTCTTTGCCGGATTAGCCGGGCTCTTCCTCTACCCTTGGGAGAAGAAGGGACGGGTGGGGAAGAGGTGGCGGGCATCGCTCATGTTGGTGCTGTGGTTCCTGCTGCCCGTGACCGGGCTGTACCTCATTTCTCTGGAATTGCCCCTGTTCACGGAGCGGTATCTCATCTGGACAATGCCCGCGGTGTACGGATTGGCCGGTGCCGGGGTGTGGGCCCTTCGCTCCCGGCGGTGGGTGATGGGGGCCGCGTGGGGCACGATGGTGGTGTTGATGCTCTTGGGCGTGGGCTATCAGGTCAAATTCCCCATGAAGCCGGATATGCGAGGGGCCGTGGCGTACGTGGAATCACATCGAGAACCGGACAGTGTGGTGTTGTTGCACTTGGGTTATCTCATCCACGCGTACACGTACTACGCGCCTGAAAGTCGTCCGGTCCTCCGGGAAGCCCCCGCACCCGGCCCTCAGGGGACGTTGGAAGAGACGGGCGAGGAGATCCTGCGCCGAATTGGGCCCGCGCGGGATGTGTGGTATGTGGAATCGGAGAGCGCGATGTGGGACCCCAAAGGTCTGGTGCGCCAGTGGTTGGAAACCCACGCGCGCAAGGTGGAGGAACGTTCTTTTGTGGGAGTGTATGTGGGACATTGGGTGATAGAGAGTAACAAGTGAGGAAGGGGACGCTCCGCCGCAACGCGGGTATCCGCTGCCGGGAGCCCGGCGACCAGAAGCCTCGGTTTACCCACCAAGCACTCTGTAAACCACAAAAGCCAGCAGCCACGCCACGCTGTTCTGGTAGACCACGGAGAGGATGGCCCAGCGGAGCCCGAATTCCTGCCGGATGGCGGCTAGTGTGGCCACACAGGGCACGTACAGGAGGACGAAGACCACAAAAGCCAGCGCCGCGGCCGGTCGAAAAGCCCCCCGAAGCACATGCGCCAACGCGGTCTCCATCTCATCCTCGGCCCCATCCGCCAGGTGAACCCCGGGCACAATGTTCACCATCCGCCGCGCAGCCTCCACCACCGCCCGACCGAATCCCACCACAATCGTCTCCACATCCTCCCGCCAGGAACCGGCCGGAACCTCCAACTGGGCCTCCTCCCCCAAATAAATCTGCCCCATGGTGGTGATCACCACCTCCTTCGCGATGAAACCGGTCAACAGGGAACCGGCCGCCTGCCACGTGCCGAACCCCAAAGGCCGCAGCCCAATGGCCGCCACCTCACTCACCTGGCCGAAATAACTGTCCCGCGGGTTGTCCACACCCCAGGGCAGGTTGAGCAAGAACCAGAGAATCACAGAAATGAGGAGAATGACCGTCCCCGCGCGCACCACGAACTCCCGAGTGTGCTCCCAGGTGTGGGTCCAAATCCCATACCACGTGGGCATCCGATAAGGGGGAAGCTCCAGGACGAACAGACTGGGGGGCATCCCCCGGAAGAGGAACCGGTTGGCTAACACGCTCGTGCCCACGGCCACAAGAATGCCCGTCACGTACAAAGACCAGATGAGCAAAGTCATCCGGTGGGGGAAGAAGGCCATGCCAAAGAGGACGTAGACGGGCAAACGGGCAGAACAGGACATGAAGGGGATCAACAGCCCGGTGAGAAGGCGATCCCGCGCGTGTTCCAACGTTCGCGTGGCATAGACGGCCGGCACATTACACCCAAATCCCAAGATCATGGGGATGAAGGCCTTGCCATGGAGCCCGAAAATCCGCATCACCTTGTCCATGACGAACGCGGCCCGGGCCATGTAACCGCTGTCCTCCAAAATGGCCAGGAAAATGTAGAGGATCATCAGGCCGGGGAGAAAGGTCATAATACTCCCGACCCCGGCAATGACCCCATCCACTACCAGGGAGGTTAGCCAGGGAGGCGCGGCCAGCGCGTGGAGGAGGAGATAGGCCCAGCGGGTGATCGGGCCTGTGAACACCGCGTCCACCCAATCGAGGAAGGGAGTGGAGACGTTGACCACCAGTTCGAACAGCAAGTACATGACCAAGAGGAAGATGGGAATCCCCAAATACCGGCTGGCCACGATGCGGTCGATGCGGTCGGAAAGGGTTAAGCCCTCCCGTCGCGGTTGGTGGAGGACGTGCCGCACCAGGCCGTGGATGAAACCATACCGCCGGTCCGCGATGAGAATGTCCGGCGGCTCCCCGTACACCCGCGTGAGCCGGTCCGCGGCCGCGCGCGCGGCCGCGACCAGGGCTTCCCCTCCGGGCACCTGGCGCACCCGAGCGACGAGGTCCTCTTCCCCTTCCAGGAGTTTGATGGCCAACCAGCGGGCGGGGTAACGTTCCCTCAGTTGGGGATGCGCCGCAATGCGGGCCTGGAGCGCCGCGATCTCCCGTTCCAGATCCCGGCCGTAATCGATGTGGAAGGAGGAACCACCTGTGGCCTGACCCGTGAGCACCTGGACCAACACGTCCTTCAACCGGTCAATGCCCACCCGTCGGCTGCCCACGGTGCGCACGATGGGCACCCCGCCCAACAACGCGCTCAAACGCTCATCGTCAATGCGGATCCCTTTCTCCTCGGCCATGTCCACCATGTTCAGGACGAGGATGAGGGGGAGGCCCATCTCCAGAATTTGGACGGTGAGGTAGAGGTTCCGCTCCAGGTTGGTCGCGTCGACCACGTTGATGACCGCGTCCACGGGGCCTTCGATGAGGAAGTCCCGCGCGATCACCTCTTCAGGGGAGAACGCGGACAAACTGTAGGTGCCGGGCAAGTCCACCACCGCGATTTCCACGCCCCGGTGGGTGAACGTGCCCTCCTTCTTCTCCACGGTTTTTCCCGGCCAATTCCCCACGTGTTGGTGTTGACCGGTCAGTGCGTTGAAGATGCTGCTTTTCCCCGCGTTGGGGTTTCCTGCCAAAGCGACGGTGTATTTGTTCATGGTCATGTCCGATATGCCATGTTGGTTGTCACATCCCCTGTCAGGGCCGAACTTGCGACGCCAAGGGACGTGGGTTTTCCTCATCCGGTGTCAGGACGCGGACGAGGACTTTGTGGGCCGCGCCCCGACCGATGGCGATTCGGGTGTTCCCCACTTTGAGGATGACACCCAGCCCATGGCCCTGCAGCACGTGACCGACGGTGCCCTCGGTGATGCCCATGCTCCGCAAGCGTTCCCGCAGGCGGCGTCCCCGAATGTGGACGACTTCAACCCGCTCTCCCGGAGGGCACAGGGCCAACGGCATCATGCCGACGCCTCCTCTTTTTCCACCAGGATGTGGGCTGCTTCGGATTTGCGCAGGGACAGGTGGTATCCCTTGACTTCAAATTCCACAGGATCGCCCAAGGGCGCTTCTCGTTCCACTTTGACGGTTTCCCCCTTCACCATGCCCATTTCCATGATGCGCCGGCGAAAGCGGGGTTCCCCCCCGACGCGCACAATGCGTCCTTTTTCGCCCGGTTTGAGCTCACTGAGGGGAAGGGTGGTTTGTGTCATGCTGGTGTTTCTCCTTTGTTCCCAGGCTCATTGATGGACAGAACTCGGTCGGGGCGCGGGATGGTCCCCCGGCCCCTTGAGCGCGGATGGCCCTGTGCCTGGCCTTTGTAGGGGCGGGTCTGAGACCC
>JAADDB010000178.1 GCA_013154135.1 Chloroflexota bacterium | reverse complement strand
GGGGCGAGGACGCCGGTGCCCCTGTAGAGGTGTGGACCCGTCCGCCCCCAAGGGGACCTTTTCTCGCCAGCTTGGCATCGAAGGGCCAACCCGACATTCAGCCCTTTAATCGTCTCACCTAGAGAGAACAGTTTTGTGTGCGTGCTATGCCCGGGGCGAGGACGTGGACGTCCCGCCGAGGCGCGGACCCGTCCGCCGCCAATGGGGCCTTTCTCTCGCCAGCCCGACATGGAAGGGCCCTCTTGGCATTCAGCCCCTTAATCGTCAATCGTTACTCATTACTCGTTAGACCCTGGCCCCGTCCGCCGCCGAGGTGCGGCTGAACCTTGTTCGCCAGCCAGGGGCTTTTGTCCAAACTCCAGTACCGAGGAGAAATCTATGAAACGCCAAGGGATATTGTGGGTCCTGCTACTTCTACTCGCGAGCAGCCTCATAGGGGGATGTGCCCTCTCCAAGGAGGGGACCGATGTGCTCACGTACTCAGGAGTAACCGAGGTCAGCGTGGCTCCCGGGGAATTTGTGCCCGGCACGCGGATCCAATACGTGGGCCAGGATGAACAGGGCGCTCGCGTGCTCATCGACGGCCAAGAACTCATCCGCAAGCTGGGGGATTCCCTCATCTGGGAAGGGAAAGTCACCGACGGGGTGGACCTGAAAGTCAAGTTGCGTGTGCTCCACATCGCGGAAAAGCGCCTGGTCACCAGCGGCCTGGTCACATTGCGGGTCCACCATCCCAATCCCCAACCCGCGGCCGTGGATGAGTCCCGGCCGGTGCGTTACACATTGCCCGTCACGTACAAAGTGAGCAAGGGCAAATGCATCCCGGGCACACTCGTGTGCTACGAGGGTCCGGAGGAGGGGAAGGGCGCACGCCTGAGCGGGGTGGAAGGATATCCCTACCGCGCGCTGGGGGATTCCATCCTCTGGCAGGGCACCCTGTTGCCCAACGCGGACCTCTCCCTCAACGTGCGTGTCCTCTTCTACAACGACTCATTCCTCCAAGTGCTGGGCACCGCGACCGTGGGCGTCACTCCCTAACCCCTGGAGGATGAGTTCCCGCACCTGCTGGGTCAAACGGCCGAACAGGGGCCACGCCATCATCTCCCACGTCCGAGGCCGGGGCAGTTCCGTGACATCCACTTCCCCCACAATGTACCCCGGCCGATCGCTCATCACCAACACCCGGTCCGCGACGAAGACGGCTTCCTGAATGCTGTGGGTGACCATCAACGTGGTCTGGCGGTGGTGGGCCCAAATGCGCAGGAGTTCCAGGTTCATGCGTTCCCGGGTGAGCGCGTCCAGCGCGGCAAAGGGTTCGTCCAGGAGGAGCAGCCGGGGAAGTTTGACGAGCGCGCGGGCCAGTGCCGCGCGCTGCTGCATCCCCCCCGATATCTGATGCGGGTACGCCCGTTCGAACCCCTGCAGGCCCACCAGCGCGAGCATATCCCGGACTCGCTTGTCCGCCTCCCTTTTGGGCAGCCCCCGGATTTCCAGGGGCAAGCGCACGTTGGCCTCCACTGTGCGCCAGGGCAACAAATTCGTCCGCTGGAACACCAGGCCGATGTCGGGCCGCGGGCCCGTGAGTTCCTGCCCCGCGAAGCGCACCCACCCCTCGCTGGGACGTAGCAGTCCCGCGAGGATGCGGAGGAGGGTAGATTTGCCACAGCCCGAAGGGCCCACCAGCGCGAGGAATTCGCCATCCCGCGCCTGGAAGGTGACCCCCACCAGCGCGCGTACCGGATGGGTGTCGTGAAACGTGTAGCCGACCTGGTGGACCTCCAGGATGGGTTGGGACATCTCAGAACCCCGCTCGTTTGACAAAGTCATTCGTCATCACACCCGTAACATCCACGTGCGTTTCGATGAGCCCCATTTCCCGGAGGAATTGTTCCGCCCTTTCCCACTGTTCCGGGTCACTGTGACCCAACTTCCGTCCCGGCGGTGGCGTCCACAGGGGGAGGGACGCGTCGAACACGGCCCGGCTGACTTTTTCCTGTTCCCCACCCGCTTCGGGCACGTGCCGGAGGGCCATGTGAAACGCCTCGTCCGGGTGGTCCAGGGTGTAGCGGATGCCCCGCAACATGGCCCGGGTCATCCGGGTCACCAGGTCGGGCCGTTCCCGGATCATCTTGTCCGACGTGACCAGGCCGTTGGACGGCAGGTCGATGTAGTCGGAGACGGGGAAGAGGGTGACTTCTTGCCCGGCCAGGCGCAGGCGGACCGGTCCGTTGGCGATGTAATCCATGGCCGCGTCCACTTTCCCCTCGCTCACCGCGGCGGCCTGGGTAAAGCCGATGCTCTCCACCTTCACCCGGTCCTCATCGATGCCCACCGCGTAGACCAACGCCTTCCAGCCTATGTACGTGGCGCCAAAGGGCCCGGGGATGCCCAGGGTTTTGCCTTCAATGTCCTTGGGCGAGGTGAACCCCTTTTCCGCCAGGGCGAACATGGCCACGGGGAAGCGGGTGTACCACTGGGCCACGTAGGTGACGGGCAGACCCCGGGAGCGCCCGAGGATGACCTCCTCGCCCGACGCGACGACAAAGGGGATTTCCCCGGCCGCGACCAGTTTGAGAAAGTCCGTCTCGAATCCGTGGCGGAATTCCACTTCCAGCCCTTCCTCCGCGAAGAACCCCTTGTCCTGGGCCACGTAGAACGGCGCGAACTGGACGCTGGGAATGTACCCCAGGGCCAGGACCACGTGTTCCGTCCCGGTGCGCGTGGGGGTTCCCCGACCGCATCCGGTCAGCACGAGAAGGGCGATGAGCCCCAACAAGCCCCAGATTCTGATGATGGATATCCTTCGTGTGCTCATGGTCATTCTCCTAGCTCCGTGTACTGATGGACACAACCAGATTCTTGCCCTTTGACATAAACGGCGAGTAGAGATTTCGGTTGACTTCTTCCCCGGAGAGTGGTTGGTGGGAGGACGATATCCATCCACCAACTACCAAAAACGCTTTATGAGTCGTTTGCCATCGTCCTCCATCGCAGAAGTCGGCTTTCCAGCAGGCCCACGCTCAGGTACATGCTCACGGCCATGAAGGCCAGGACGCCGATGGCCACGAAGAGGAGCGCGGTGTCCAATGTGCCCCGGGATGTGAGGTTGATGAGGAAGCCCAATCCCTGGTCCGCGGCCACGAATTCTCCCACGACCGCACCGATGACGGCCAGCGCGGTCCCCACCTTGAGCCCGCCCAAGAGGATGGGAAGGGCCGCGGGCAACTCCAGCAGACGGAAGATTTGCCAGCGGTTCGCGTTGAGCACGCGCATGAGCTCCATGTAATCCTGCTCCACCGACCGAATCCCCACCATGGTGTTCACCAATGTGGGGAAGAACAGGGTGAGCGCGGCGACGAGCATTTTGGACCAGATGCCCGACCCGGCCCAGAGGATGATGAGGGGGGCAATGGCCACGACCGGGATGGCCTGGGCCGCCACCACATAGGGCCCTACCAATCGTTCGAGTAGGGGGTACTTGGCCAGGATGTACCCCAACAAGGTGGCCGCGCTCAGCCCGATGACCAGCCCACCCAACACCTCGATCAGCGTCACCCGTGTGTGTCGCCACAGAGTCCCGTCGGCCAGGGCCACACGGAACTTGTGCGCGACCAACTCCGGCGGGGGGAGGATGTAGGGAGGGTAATGCTGCCAGCGGACGAGCCCCTCCCACAGGGCCAGAAATACCAACAGCCCGAGCAAGGAAAGTCCCCCTTGCCGGAGCACTTGTCCCCATCGCTTCATCCCTCTTTCTCCTTGCTAAGCTAAGAAGGCGTTTTGTGATGTCGTGGCGGGTGAAGCCCGCCCACCGTCTTCGCCGAAGAAGTCATCCCCTTTGCAGGGGACGTCAAAAGTCCAACATCCAACAAAAAAGCCCCGAGGGATTTCCCTCGGGGCTTTGCGCGCGCCAACCCACGCGATCTCCCCTGTCCGGAGACCGCGCACCACTGTTGACGCCCACACCTTCTCCCATCCGGACTATACCGTCGGCTCCGGAATCGCACCGGATCTGCTGACACCCCGTGGATTGGGGCCGCTCGCGGGCTGAGGGGAACATCCCCATCACCGCCGGTCGGGAATTGCCCTCAGCAAGAGGGCTCACCCAGCCCCGAAGGTGGGACGTGTTCTCTTGTGATGTTCACTTTAGCAGAGGGTCTTCGGCCTTGTCAAGCTTCTCCTCGGGGTTTGGGGGCCGAGGTCATTCCCGCTGATACGTGCCCATCCACTCCCCCCGTCCTATCACATGCCCCCGGAGCGCTTCCTTCACTTCCCGGGCTCGGGCTTTCGGCCCCAGGGGGAGTTCTGTGTCCAGCGCGTAGAGGGTGAAGAAGTACCGGTGGGGTTTCCCCCTGGGAGGGCACGGTCCCCGATATCCCACCACATCCGGCCCAAAGTCGTTGACCCCTTGTACCCCTATGCCGGGCACCGAAGGTTCCGGGGGCACACCTTCCGGTACATCGGTTCGCGACGCGGGGATGTTGTACAGCACCCAGTGGACGAACGTGCCCATGGGCGCGTCCGGGTCTGTCACCAACAGGGCAAAGCTTTTCACGCCCTCGGGCGCGGAGCTCCACTGCAGCGGTGGGGACACGTCCTCCCCGTCGCAGGTGTAGCGGACGGGGATAGGGGAACCGTAGGCAAAGGCGGGACTCTTCAGGGATAGGGGGGAAGCCTCGGGCGTGGGCTGGCCACGCGCGCACGCGGCCAAAATGAGCAGCAGGAGAAGGGGGAGGGACATCCATCGACGCATGGTCCACCTCCCAGACCATCCACGAGGGCGCGGTA
>JAADDB010000136.1 GCA_013154135.1 Chloroflexota bacterium | reverse complement strand
TCCACCCAGCCGCGGAGCATGTCCAGCCGTTCCAGGGGGAGCCGGGGATCGTGGGCCCCACGGCCGATGACCACGGTGAGCACCGGGTTCCTCGTGTGCCGGGTCACGCGCATGTCCTCCAGGTTTCCGTGGTCACTAGTGATGAAAATCGTGTCCCGGGCCAAGTCCACGTGTTCCAACACGCCTTGGAGAAATCGATCCAAGTGGGCCAGAAAGCGCAGCGCTCCCTTCCAATCCCCTCGGTGCCCCAACATGTCCGGAACCCACTGATCGATGAAGACCAGGTCGTGTTCGTCCATCAACCGGGCTACAATGGCGCCACTCTCCTCGGGTGTGCGGAGGGGGATGTCCTCATCTCCGAGCATGTCCCGCCAGCCCTCGTTGGTGAAGTCCACGCTGATCGCGCGTCCCCGGGCCAGATCTTCCCGGGTGCGGAGGGGGATGCCGGCTGCGCGGGCGGCATAGGGCATGGCCCCAGGTACACGATGTCCCCGGTTCACCCGGGCGAAATATCGGTCCGGGTACGCGTTGGCGAACGCGATCCCGTGGCCCTTCCGCCGGAGCGCGTGGAAGAGGGTGTCCTCCTCCAGGAGCGGCCGGATGCGCGCGTCGGGGCGGGGGCCGTAATGTTCGCGGATGAGCGCGGGTACGTTCTTGCCCGTCAGGATGGTCGCTTGTCCCGTCGCACTCTGCGGCGTGCCCGGCACGCCCAACAAGGCATCGGTGGCGAACGCGTGGGCCCGGGGCGTCTGAATGTGGGGATGGACGAGCGTGGGCACGTGACCGTCCAACAGCGCGCGCAGCGTGGGCATGGGTGCCGCGACAAGGGGATTCACGTGGGGATTTTCTTCGCCTAGCCCTACGCCGTCCAGGAAGAGGAAGAGCAACGCCATCTTCCCTGCCTACCGGGTCAACATGGGAATGATATACGCGTACAGGGCCCACACATCAAGCAAGGCCAGGGACAGGAAGGGCAGAAGCAGCCACAGGGGTCGCAAGCGGGGGAATCGCTTCGCGAACCCGAACCAGAAAGCCATCCCGAACAAACTCAACGCGTCCCACCGGTCCACCGGCCCCACATCCCCCAGGGCCAGCAACAGCGCTCCCCATCCCAGCAGAGCGGTCACCCACATGGCCTTTGCCGCCCGTTTGGGTTCCAGGAGGATCCAAATGCCCGGCAGTGAGATGATGGCCAAAGGGACGAGGCCGGTGAACAGGTATCGTCCCTGATGCTGCAGGTATGAGAGGTTGTACCCCACATAGGCGATCCATGTGCCCACAGCCGCGGCCGATAGGACGCCGAGCGCGTTGTGCTGTTCTTCTATCAGACATTCCACGGCGGTGGATTTCCTACGCAGGAGAACGCGCTCAAAACGGGGCCGACAGCCGTGGGCCAGGAAGATCCCAATGCCGACGAAGAGGAGCGCGGTGAGATACATGAGTCCCTTGTAGATGCGGGCGTCCATCAACACCCCCATCCAACCGAACTGTCCCCAAAAGGACCGGAAGGTCCATGTGACGGCCCGGTGAGCGTAGGCCGTCTTCCCATTTTGTGCGATGTATTCTCCCGGCGTCATCTGACCCGCGACTACCTGCGCGTGGCGCTGCCAGCCGAGCACATCGGGCCAGCCGTACGCGCGCACGTTGTGCAGGAAGAAGGGGGACGCGAGGAAAAGGGCTACGAGCACCTCCAGGAGGAAGGCTTTTCCCTCGGCGCGCCAGCGCGCGTTTTGTCCCTTTCCCGGCCAGGCCCGGAGCACGTGGAAGGCTACCAGGGCCAACAGGGCGGGCGCGTAAATCGTGGTCTTGGTGAGGAGGATGAGTCCCAAAATGACCCCACGGCCGAGCCATCGGCTCCCATCCGCGGCAGGGGGTGTGTACGTGTGCAGGGTGAGAAGCCAGAGGAAGAGGGCCAACATGAGCTCGGCCAGCGCGTCGTTGTTCGCCCCCGTCATCATGGCCACGTGCTGGGGGATGAACGCGATGCACGCGACCACGGCCAATGCCACCGAGGGGAGTTGAGGGAAAAGCACGCGCGCGGTGGCAAACGCGAAGAGGAGGATCCCCACACTCAGGACCAAGGAGAGGAGACGCAACGTGTGCACGGCTCGCTCCAGCACGTAGGGAGGAGGGTTCGGAGTCTGCACGTCGGGGACCAGCGCGCGGAGAAGGGCTCCGCCCAGGAGGTAGTACGCCGGGGGCTGGTGGAACTCGTAGCGGATGGACGCGACGGACATGTCCGGGGGAAATTTGGCGGCTTTGATGGCTTCCAAATACGCTGCGTCGTAATCCCCCGGCCGGAGAATGGGCAGTGTGCCTGTCCGCGCTATGTGGAGAGCGTAATTCACGTGGGCCGGCTCATCCGGCACCTGCCAGAGAGGGGTCTTCAACGCGAATTGGATGCCGATGACCAGGTAGAGGACCACCAACGCGGCCAACAGCGGGTACAGCCAACGTTGGGGTAACGGATCGGCATGTCGGATTTCAAATAAGCTGCCCTCCACATCCCACCCCCTCAGGCATTTCCTGCGGTACGGTTCTTACACGACACAGGTCCAGGCCGGCGGCGTAACGAGTAACAATTGACGATTAAAGGGCGCGCGATGTGCCAACCCGTGATGTGTAAGCATCTTTGCCCGGCACGCCACCAAAACTCATTCCTCGCACGGCGCGAGAAGGTCGGCACCCTCCCCAGGCGCGGACCCGTCCGTGGCCCAGCAACTCCCTCAATCAGCCCCGCGCCTTTCGGAGCATGCGCTCCACCTCCTCTTCGGCCAAGGATGGGTCGAGTTTGCGGAAGAGGGGCTTGGGCTTGCGTAAGGCCTGGCCCGGTGGCAAGGTGGTGGGCTCCCAGCGAATGGGGATCTCCGACCCGTCGTAGCGCAGGGCCAGGTGGGAACGCTCCTCTTCCTGGATGGTTTCCACCCATTGGCGTCCCAGGATGTTGCCTTCGTATCCCAGGTATTCGTGCAGTTTTTGGCTGGAGAAGGGGAGGAAGGGGTAGAAAAGCACCTTCAACCGGTCGACCACTTGCAGGCTCACGTAGATGGTGGTGGCCGCGGCCTCGCGGTCTACCTTGATCTGCTTCCAAGGTTCCTTTTCGTTCAGGTATTTGTTCGCGAGTTCGGCCAGACGCCGGACCGCGCGCAGGGCCGCGCGGAGTTGGACCGCGTCGATGAGTTGTCCCACTTCCTCAAACGCGGCTTCGGACGCGGCCAGCAATTCCCGGTCCCGTTCGTCCAGTTCGCCGGGTTCGGGGACCCGCTTGTCAAAGTTCTTGTACGCGAAGGTGAGGACCCGGTTGGCCAGGTTCCCCCACGTGGCCACCAGCTCGTCGTTGTTCCGGCGGATGAATTCTTCCCAGGTGAAGTTCACATCGCCGGTTTCCGGCATGATCGCGGTGAGGGTATAGCGCCAGGGGTCGGGGTCATATCGTTCCAGAACATCGAGCACTTCGATCACCCAACGCCGGCTCTTGGAGAGTTGGCGGCCCTCCACGTTCAAGTACTCGTTGGCCGGGACATCATAGGGCAGGTTCAATCCCCCGTAGGCAATGAGCATCCCAGGCCAGATGATGGTGTGGAAGGGGATGTTGTCTTTGCCGATGAAGTAGTACGTGCGGGCGGATGGATCCTTCCACCAAGTGGTCCACGCGTCGGGTTGACCGGTGATGTGGCTCCACTCCAGGGTGGCGGAATAGTACCCGATGACCGCGTCGTACCACACGTAGATGCGCTTGTGTTCGTAGCCCGGGATGGGGACCGGGATGCCCCATTCTATGTCCCGGGTGATGGGGCGCCCTCGCAGTTCACCGCTCTCCAGTTGAGCTCGGGTGTAGTTCAGCACCTTGGGACGCCAGTGTTCCTTGTCTTCATTTATCCACTCCAGGAGGGGTTGATTCAGTTTGGCCAAGTCCAGGAAGAAGTGCTCGGTCTCCCGGACCTCCAGGTTTGTCCCTCCGCAAATGCGACAGCGGGGGTTGATGAGTTCGATCGCGTCGAGGATGCGACCGCAGTTGTCGCACTGGTCCCCTCGTGCCTCGGGATAGCCACAGTAGGGGCATGTCCCTTCCACGTATCGGTCTGCCAGGAATTGTTGGTCATCCAGACAGTACCACTGGCGCATGGTGTCCTTGTAGATGTAGCCGTTTTTCCAGTGGGTGAGGAAGAAGTCCTGGGTCACACGCCAGTGGTTCTCCGTATCCGTCTCGGTGAACAGGTCATACGTGATGCCCAGCTTCTGCCAGAGGGTCAGAAATCGGGGGTGATAGCGGTCCACCACCTCGCGCGGGGAAATGCCTTCCTCTTCCGCTCGCACAGTGATGGGGGTGCCGTGCGTGTCCGAACCGGAGACCATGAGCACGTTATGCCCGCGCAGGCGCTGGTAACGGGCAAAGATATCCGCTCCCAAGTAGGCCCCCGCGATGTGCCCGATGTGCAGATCTCCATTGCAGTAAGGCCACGCGGTCGTGACCAGGATGTTCAGTTGTTTGTCGCTCATCTACATCCTCCTAATGGACTGACAAAACCCGATAGCATCTGGACAACGGGCTTTGTCCGCGTCGAGTCCATTATAGTCTTCGGAAAAGAATTGGCCAAAGAAGAGTAACGATTGACGATTAATGAGTAACGATTAAGGGGAGGGCTGAAGGGCGAAGTCGGCCGGGATGGGTGAGGTCTAACGCATAACGAGTAACGAGTAAGAGGGGCGGGAGGGCCCATCGTGGGCCGAGGGTGGCGATTCCTGTCCGGTTACGTGTCCATATAGAGCCCCCGAAGGGGGCTTCTCTAAATTTAGCCCGGGGGT
>JAADDB010000269.1 GCA_013154135.1 Chloroflexota bacterium | reverse complement strand
CCCCCCGCCGTATTTGACCACCAAGTCGGCCACGTGGTTGGCAATGAAAGCCATCTTCTCCACTTCCGACCCTTCTTTCAAGTTGATGAGGGGCCGGATGTGCAGACACCCCGCGCTCGCGTGCGCGTACATGGCAACCTTCGTGCCGGTGCGCTTCATGAGGTCCAGGATGTCCGAGACGTAATCCGGGAGAACATCCGGGGGAACGGCCACGTCCTCCATGAACGCGATGGGCTTGTAATCCCCCCGCACACTCATCAACAGGCCCAACCCCACTTTGCGCACGTTCCACACCTGGGCTTGCTGTTCCGGGGTCAGGGCTCGGACAAAGGTGTGGGCCAGATTCCGCCGCCGCAGGTGGTCCTCCAGCTTCTCGATCTTGGCCCGCACCTCCTCCTCGCTTTCCCCGTAGAATTCCACGATCATAAGCGCGGCCGGATCCCCCTGGACAAAGGAGAGTTGCCGCGCGTACTCGGGGACGGTACGGGCCAGTTGGATGGCCATGCGGTCCAGGAGCTCCACGGCCGAGGGGTTGCAGCATTCCAGCGCCGCGTTGTTCACGTGCATGGCCTGGATGAGGTCGTCACAGTGGACAACGCACAGGCCTTTGTGCCGAGGCCGTTCCACCAACCCCAAAGTGACCCGCCGGACAACCGCGAGGGTGCCTTCGGAACCGACAATGGCCTGGGCCAGGTTAAAGCGGTTGTCCTCCAACCCCTTGAGGAGGTAGTCCAAGTTGTACCCACTGGCCCGCCGCCAGTGTTTGGGAAAGTGTTCTCGGATGGCCTGCGCGTACCGGTCCACAAGCTGGGGGATTTCCCGGTAGAGTCGGGCTTCCAGGGAGTTGCCCTGGGCCCGCGCCTGGAGGCCACGGCCGTCCACTGCCTCAAAGTGGGCCTGACTGCCATCGGAGAGGATGACGTCGGCCGCGACAATGTGGTTGACGGTCATGCCGTACAGGATGGAATGGGCGCCGGTGCTGTTGTTGCCCACAACTCCCCCCAGGGTGGCCCGCTCCCCCGACGCGGGGTCCGGCCCGAACATGAGGTTGTGTTCCGCGGCTGCCCGATTGAGGAAGTTGAGGACCAAACCGGCCTGGGCAGTGATGGTCCGTTCCTCCGGGTTGAGGTCCAAGACCCGGTTCAAGTACTTGCTCAGGTCCACAACAAGGGCTTCGCCCACGGCTTGGCCGGCCAAACTACTCCCCCCACCGCGCGGGAGCAAGGGGACTCCATGGCGGGAAGCGATCTCCACAACCGCGACCAGGTCCTCTTCGGTGCGCGGGATGACCACGCCCAGCGGTTCAATCTGGTATATGCTGGCATCGGTGCTGTAGTGCACACGGGACACATCATCAAAGCGCACCTCCGCGCTCGTGTGCCGACGGAGTTCCTCTGCCACATGTTGAAGAAGCGTATCGTCCACAATAACTCCCCCTCATTGCCCGAGTATCCGGGGTAGGATGGATTTCTTCCCGCAGGGAACGGTTGTGCCTGGGTGGCAGACAGGCAGGAATGGGTAAACGACCACCGATGGACGACGAGCGACCACCGACGGACGACCAACGACGAACGACGGACGACCACCGATGGACGACCACCGACCACTGACGAACGACGAGCGACCACCGACGAACCCGTCGCCCCAGTGCTACTGTATTCTATCGGTCAACCGGCAACTCCCCTCTTCCTCCGATGGATGGTACAATGGAGGGTGGACATGGGACCTGGAGAGCTTTCCCTTACTCTGCCCCCAGTCCCATCGGGTATGAGGCCGCGGGAGCGGGTAATCCCATCCTGCCAAAAACCCATGGCCCACCGTCCATGGCCACCCGATGCCCAACATTGTAACCCAAAGCCGTTTTTCGGGTAAGTGGGAAAAGCTCGAGGGAATGAGGGAGAAACACGATGCCGATTCGCATTTTGCCACCCGATGTGGCCGACAAAATCGCGGCCGGGGAAGTGGTGGAACGCCCCGCGTCCGTGGTGAAGGAGCTGGTCGAGAACGCGCTGGACGCAGGGGCACAGACTATCCGTGTGGAAATCCGAGAGGGAGGCATCCGGTTCATCCGGGTCCAGGATGACGGTTCCGGCATCCCCGCGGCGGAAGTCCCCCTGGCCATACGCCGCCACGCGACCAGCAAGATCGCCCGGGCAGAGGATCTGGAAGCCATCTCCACCCTGGGGTTCCGTGGGGAGGCCCTCGCGTCCATCGCGTCCGTATCCCGCCTCACCCTCGCCACCCGCCACCGGGATGAACCCGTGGGAACACGCATCGTGGTGGAGGGAGGACACGTGCAGGGCCAGGAGTCCGTTGGGCTCCCCGCGGGCACGACGGTGACGGTGGAGCACTTGTTCTTCAACGTGCCTGCCCGACGCAAGTTCCTGAAAACGCCCCGCACCGAAGCCGGATACGTGCACCGGGTCATGACCCGCTATGCCCTCGCGTACCCGGACGTGCGCTTCACGTACGTGAGCGATGGACGTACCGTGTTTCAGACGACGGGCAACGGCCGCTTGGCCGACGTCCTGGCCGTCATTTTCGGCCGGGAAACCGCAGAACAGATGGTGCCCGTGGGCCATGTGGACATGCCCTGGCCCGAACCCGGTCCGACCCCCGCGGTATGGGGCTATGTGGGCAAGCCCTCCCTGCACCGGGGAAACCGCCAACACATCTTTCTCTTCCTCAACCGCCGCTGGATCCAAGATCACGCGCTGACCCAGGCCATTATCCAAGCATATCACACCTTTCTCCCGGTAGGACGCTACCCTGTGGCGGTGATCCACGTGGCCTTGGATCCCCACCTGGTCGATGTGAACGTGCACCCAGCAAAGGCGGAGGTGCGCTTCCGGGAACCCCGGGTGGTGTTTGCCGCGGTGCAGAAGGCGGTGCGCGAGACCATCGCGACTATCCAACCCATCCGCCAAGCCCACGCGGAGGTGGATTGGACCCGGCCGCCGGGCTGGGCCGACCGACGCCGCACCCTGGTGGAAGCCGGCCACGGTCAGCAAGCGTTCCCAATGCCCGAAGGTGAGCCATCCCTGGGGACGTCCCCGCCCCCCTCCCCACCTCCGAGCGACACCCCAGTTTCCGCACCCATCCAACTGCCCAAAGCGGGACTGGTCCCCCTCTTGCGCGTCATCGGCCAGGTGGGGGCCACGTACATTGTGGCCGAAGGCCCGGATGGCCTGTATCTGATCGACCAACACGCGGCCCATGAACGGGTCCTGTACGAGAAGATGATGGCCGAACGGGCGGCTCGGGGCCAAGTCGCCAGCCAACAGCTGCTCGACCCCATCCCCGTTACCATGGACAGTGAGTTGGCCGGGCTCATCCGCGAACATCTGGAGGAGCTCCAGCGCGCGGGGTTTGAGATCGAGCCCTTTGGGGGAAACACCTATCTGGTACGGGCCATCCCGGCCGTGTTCAGCGGGCAAGATCCCAAACGGGTGGTGGAAGATGTGGTGCGCGGGCTGGCCGAGGAGAAGGATGTCACCCAACAGACTTTTGAGGAACGGTTGGTGACCATGATCTGCAAACGGGCCGCGGTGAAGGGGGGGCAAGTGCTCAGTGAGGAGGAGATGCGCGCGCTGGTGCGCGATCTGGAGGCGTGCGAAACGCCCCACACCTGCCCCCACGGCCGCCCCACGATGATCCACATCCACGCGGAGGAGTTGGCCAAACTCTTCGGTCGTTTGGGGTGAAGAGGGATTAACGAGTAAAATGGGGAGCCGAAGGTCATGCTCCTGCTGCCCGGAGAGATGGATTGCGGGGTGGACGGGCTTTGCCCACTACACACCCGAAACTCCCGAGCCCAGTTTTCCTGCTCCACAGGCGCCCACGGGTAAAACAAAGGTGCAAAGGTGAAACCACAAACCGCGGGTCCAGCACACACGCCAGCCCAATCCGATGCAGTCCGCTGGGGTATTCTGGGCACCGCGCGGATCGCCCGCCGCCTCGTCCCGGCTATGCACGCATCCCGCAACGGCCGTGTGGTCGCGGTGGCCAGCCGCGACCTGAACCGCGCCCAAGCCTTCGCCCGCGAGTTCAACCTCCCCAGGGCTTACGGGTCCTACGAGGCGCTCCTGGCCGATCCCGAGGTGGACGCGGTGTACATTCCCCTGCCCAATCACTTGCACCACCCCTGGACGCTGCGCGCGCTGGCCGCGGGCAAGCACGTGCTGTGCGAGAAGCCCCTGGCCCTGACCTCCCAGGAGGCAGAGGAGATGGCCGCGGCCGCGCGGTCCCACAACCGTGTGCTCATGGAGGCGGTGATGTACCGGTTCCACCCTCGCATGGAGGAGGCCCAACGGTTGGTCGCTTCCGGTGCGATTGGGGTGCCCCAGGTGGTGAGGAGCACGTTCACGTTCCACTTCTATGACCCCGCGGATTACCGCTATCGCCGGGAGATGGGCGGAGGTGCGCTGTTGGATGTGGGGGTGTACTGCATCACCGCGGCCCGGATGATGTTGGCCGGGGATCCGGTGTTCGCGGCCGCGCGGGGCGTGTGGGATCCGGCCACAGAGGTGGATGTGACAGAGGCGGTGGTGCTGGGATTCCCCGAGGGCCGGATGGCCACGTTTGTGAGCAGTTTCGCGCTCGATCCCCATGCCAGCATCGAGGTGCTGGGCACAGAGGGCCGAATGTTCCTGGAGGAACCGTGGGTGCCCGAGGACCGGGCGTGGCCCATTGTGATACGTCGCCAAGGTCGCGAGGAACACATCCCCACCCCCGCGGCCGACCACTATCGCCTGATGGTGGAACACTTCGGCGACGCGGTGATGGGCCGCGCACCCCTGCGCTATCCCCCCGAGGA
>JAADDB010000275.1 GCA_013154135.1 Chloroflexota bacterium | reverse complement strand
TGGCCCTGAATCCCAAATTCATTGTCCTGGATGAGCCCACGTCCGCGCTGGACGTGTCGGTGCAAGCGCAGATCATCAACCTCCTGCAGGAGTTGCAGCGGGAACTGGCGCTGACGTACATGTTCATTTCCCATGACTTGAGCGTCGTACAACACATCAGTGACCGGATTGTGGTCATGTACCTGGGCGAGGTGGTGGAAATCGGCCCGACAGACACCATCTTCCGTCGGGATACGTTGCACCCGTACACTCGGGCGCTGCTCAACTCCGCGCCCATTTTGGACCCCACCTATCGTCGGGAGCGTGTGGTTCTGCGGGGGAGCGTGCCCGATCCGACGCAGCCGCCGTCGGGCTGTCGTTTTCATCCCCGTTGTCCCCTGGCCCAGGACATCTGTGCCCGGGAGAAACCCGAACTGCGGGAAGTGGAACCGGGCCATCATATCGCATGTCACCTGGTGGCTTAGGCCCAATAGATTGATTCTGTCGGAACGTTGAGAACTTGGTGAAAGGAGGGCGGATACCATGCCACGTGGCAAACTGGAGACGATGCAGGATTGTGAGGACTTCATTCACGGGTGTCTTTTCATGGGCACCGGAGGTGGAGGAGGCGTGGAATGGGGCATGGGAATGTTCAAGGCCGCGCTGGAGGAAGGCCTGTCCCTGGAATGGGTCGATGTGGACGACATTCCCGATGATGTGTGGACCGTGACACCCTATGGGATGGGGTCCATTGCGCCCATGTCCCCGGAAACCCAGGCAGAGATCGAACGCCTGGGGCTGGTGGAGAAGTACGGCGACCGGGCAATGGAGCAGGCCGTTCGGGAGTTGGAAGCCTATCTGGGCAAGCCCATTGGCTGTCTGGTCCCCGCGGAGTTGGGCGCGGGCAACACCCCGGCCCCTTTGGTGACGGGCGCGCGCTTGGGCGTCCCCGTTGTGGACGGCGACTACGCGGGACGCGCGATCCCGGACGAGATGCAGGGCACCCCTTACCTGTACGGGAAGAACAGTTGGCCCTTCGCGAGCGTGGACAAGTGGGGAAATGTGGCCATCGTCAAGTACACGGTGAACCCGCACATGCTGGAGCGCATCGGCAAGATGTTGGCGGTGGCCGCCTATGGGACGACGATGATCGCGGCCACGCCCCTGCCCGCGCCGGAGATGAAGGACATCTTGGTGCGCGGCACGTTGACCAAGTGCCTGCGCATCGGGCGGGCCATACGGGAGGCCCGGGAAGCAGGACGGGATCCGGTGGACGCGGCGTTGGAAGTCACAGGAGGATGGCGCTTGTTCGAGGGCGTGGTCACCGCGAAGGAGTGGGAGGATCGGGATGGGTACATGTTCGGCACCACGCACATCCGGGGCACGGGCGCGTATGAGGGGCAGACGTTGGACATCTGGTTCAAGAACGAGAATCACGTGTCCTGGCTGAACGGCGAACCCTGGGTGTGCAGCCCCGACCTCATCACCCTGGTGTACAAGGATTCGGGCGTGGGCATTACGAACACGGACCTCAAAGCCGGCGATGAGGTGGTTGTCGTGGGCATGAAGGGCTTGGAAGGCTTCCGCACGGAGTTTGGGCTCAACGAGGCCGCAGGGCCCCGGTATTTTGGCTTCGATATCGATTATGTGCCCATTGAGGAGTTGGTCGGGTGATCCGGTTCCTTCTCCTCTGTGGCAGAGGGAAGGGGGGAAGAGATGGAATTCGCTCTCGGCACGGAACCGCGTCCGGAATACTACAGCATGGAGTTGGCCCGCGCGGCCTATAAACTGGTGACGGAGGTTCGTCCCATTCGCCCGGGGGACCAGGTGTTGATCACCGGGGACACGGGATCGGATGCCCGGGTGGTTCAGGCCACGGCCCAGGCCGTCTACACGGTGGGTGGGATACCAACGGTCATCTGGTATCCCACCCTGCCCGAACCTATGCAGGACCCTCCGGCGCCGGTCGCGGCCGCGGCCCAGGCCGCCAATGTGTGGTTTGACTTCGCGGTCGCGTATCAGTTGTACAGTCCCGCGTACCACGCGGCCATCGATCACGGGTGCATTTACGTGTGCCTCACGGGCATGGACGTGGACATGATGGTGCGCACCATCGGCCAGGTGTCCTACCCGCCCATGCAGGAGATGGCCACGCTCCTGTACCGGTTATCCCAGGCGGCCACAACCGTGCACGTGACCAGTCCCGCGGGGACCGACCTGTACATGACCGTGGACAAGGCCGGCGATCCCTTCTGGGAACCCCCGCCCGCGGAGGGTGGGTATCCGCAAATGCTGGGCGGGCAATCGGGCTTTGCGGCCCACCGGCACAGTTACAACGGGGTGCTTGTGTTCGACGCGGCCCTCTGGCCCCCCAGGGAGTTGGGTGTCCTGCGCGAGCCGGTGCGTCTGACCATTGAGGATGGCTACATCACCCACATCGAGGGCGGGCGAGAGGCCCGGGTCTTCGCCCGGTGGTTGGAACAGGCCGGGCACCCGGAGGCCTATCTGATGGACCACGCGTGCTACGGCTTCAACCCCGGCGTCACCCGACCGACAGGGCGCATCCTGGAGGATGAACGCATCTTTGGCTGTATGCAATTCGGCATCGGCGCCACCGAGTTGGGATCCCCCGTGCACACGGATGGGGTGGTCCTGTCGCCGTCCGTGTGGTTGGATGACGTGCAAATCGAGGCGGAGGGACGCTACGTGCTCCCCGCGCTGGTGGACCTCTGTCGGGCAATGGGAGCCACAGGATATTGAGACATGGACACATTACAGGCGATTTTCACGCGGCGATGTGTGCGATCGTTCACCCAGGACCCGGTGCCTGATGAGGTGCTGCGTCAGGTGTTGGAGGCCGGCGTGGCCGCCGCGAGCGCGGGCAATTCCCAACCCTGGGGGTTTGTGGTCGTGCGTGACCCCGCGCGGTTGGCCGTGTTGCGCGCTCTCTCTCCGGGCATCATTGATGATCCTCCCGTAGTCATTGTGGTGGGCCTGGATCAGGCACGTGTGCGGCGTTACGGGGGCAAGGAAGGGGAACAATTCGCCTGGATGTCGGTGGGTATTGCCGTTCAGAACATGCTCCTGGCCGCTCACAGCCTGGGCCTGGGCGCGTGCCCGGTGGGGTCCTTTCACCGCAAGGGTGTGCGCGCGTACCTGGACTTCCCACCCGATGTGGAACCCGTGCTGTACGTGATTCTTGGACACCCGCGGGTAAAACCGACACCGCCGGGACGGCGCAACTGGGAGACCGTGTGCTTCGCGGAAACATGGGGAGTGGCTTATGAGTGATCAGGGGTTGAAGCGGGATTTGACATTACTGGTCGGATACCTGTTGACCAGCGCTCACGGGTTGTACGGGGAACCTCCCGATTATGGCCCTTTTCGCCTGCTGGACGCGGCAGGGCGCTTGTTGCACCTGATGCGCGCACACGGGCTGTGGAACCCGGAGATGGACGCGTGGGTGGAGGTCATTGACCGGGAGCGCTTTGGGAACAGCACGGATGAGGAGTTGCGCGCGGTGCTCGATGACCTTATCCTTGCGTGGGTAGATGCGGTAAAGTCGTCAACATCTGGACAAGGAGAAACACGATGAACTGGCCGGAGAAGGAACGCCTGGTAGATGGCGTGGTCAACATGCTCAAGGTCAACATGGGCTTGAAGCCCGGCGAATCCCTGTTGGTTCTCACGGACATTCCGCGCGTCCAAGACTGGACGACCTTGCCCCCGGACGTGTTGGGGGACATGTTGGATCGGGCCATGCTGGCCCGTCTGGTCGCGGACATCGCACGGGATCACTTCCCCCAATGTTCGGTGACGTACCTGCCTTTCTTCGCGACCGGGGGACACGGCGCGGAGCCCGATCCGGACACGGCCGCCCGGATGCGGGAACCCCAGGTGCTCATCGCGCTCACCACGTACTCCCTCTCCCACACCAATGCCCGGGAAGCCGCGACGCAAGCGGGAGTCCGTATTGCCAGCATGCCCGGCTTTGAGGCGCACATGCTGGAACCCGGCGGACCGATGGCCGTGGACTACCGTCAGATTGCCCGGGATTGTCGTGTCTTCGCGGATGCGTTGACCGCGGCAAAGGAGGTGGTGGTGCGCACTCCCTATGGCACGGATTTGCGCTTCAGCCTGGAAGGACGCCCGGGTCAGGTGGATGACGGGTTGTACGGTGATGACCCCAAGACGTGGGGCAATCTCCCCGCGGGGGAGGCCTTTGCCGTTCCTGTGGAGGGCACGGGCGAGGGCGTCCTTGTGGCCCGGGCCGGGTGGTATCCCCGCCTGACCGAGGACATGCGGTTCGTGTTCGAACGTGGCGAGGTGGTGGAGATCACGGGCGGCGGCGAGGTGGGGGAGATGTTCCGGGAGTTGTTGCGGATCGGGGATGACGATCCCGTATACCGGGCGCGTCGGAATTTGGCGGAGATCGGCATCGGGACCAACCCCAACGCGCGCAAGCCTGACAACGTCCTGGAAGCGGAGAAAATCAAGGGCACGGTCCACATCGCGATTGGGGACAACATCCACATGGGCGGGCAGGTGGAAGCAGACCTGCACGAGGATTTCGTCCAACCGGACGTGACGTTGCTATTGGACGGTCGGCCCGTCATCGTGGATGGCCGGTGGCAGGTGTAGACCGGGTCACCTTACTGCGGCTGTAAAACGAGGCGGCCGGGCGGTGTCCGGTCGCCTCACGTGTTCCAATTTCGGCTTACCTCTCCATCGCCTCCCGTATCATCTCCACCACCCGGAGCGTCGCGATGGCATCCTCGGGGGGATAGCGCAGGGGTGCGCGGCCCATCACCGCGTCGCCGAAGTGTTCCACCATCAGGCGATAGTGGTCGGCCGCGGGGGTGG
>JAADDB010000026.1 GCA_013154135.1 Chloroflexota bacterium | reverse complement strand
ATAGGGGGACATGACCGGCCGGGAATCGCCACACCCGGCCCATGATGGTTTTCCTCCCCTCTTACTCGTTACTCGTTATGCGTTAGACCTCGCCCATCCCGGCCAACCTCGCCCTGCAGCCAACCTCCTTAATCGTCAATCGTCACTCATCATTCTCACCCCCCACTTGACAGCGAAAAGGCCTATGGTATAATCTGGCCTAGAGCGGTCTATACCGGAAGTGGACTCGAACGGGACGGTGCTGTATCCGTAACCCGGTGGACCAGAAGAGGCAAAGGGATCGGTCCGACGTCCTCATCGTCACCCCATCCTGCCTCATGGTGCATGAACCCTTCCTCGTGACCCCCTCTGCGTGCACGGGTGAACAAGATAAAGGCCATCAACCGAAGTCCCTCTTCCGGTATGGAACCGGGTTTCCGGCGGTGACGCGGGCCCTGTAGGGAGGCGAAGGGTTGACCCCATGGTCCGTTGATGTGTTCCCCCGAGGGAGGTTCTGCGGGCGTGGGGTTTCGTCGTCCGACGGGCAGGGGAAGGCGGATTCACGAGGAGGGCGGCATACGGAACCATGTCCCCAGACGTGTCCTGCGGGCACGTCGCAAGGAGAAGGGAGGTGAGGGAGACAAAATTCCTGTGTTTGTGTCTCGTACCTCGGATGAGAAGTGAGAAGAATTAAGGAGGAGAATCAATGAAATCCAGGTCTTTGCTACTCAAACTGTTCGTCGTGTTAATGCTAGTTGTCCTGGTGGCGGGGTGTGCTCAGAAAGCTCCTCCGACCCAGGCCCCCGCTCAGGAGAAACCCACGGAAGCACCTCAGGCCGCTGCGACCCAACCGACCAAGAACGTGACCCTCACGGTTTGGTCCTGGCGCTCTGAGGACGAGGATGCGTACAACGAGATCTTCGACGTGTACGAGAAGAAGCATCCGGGCGTGACCATTGAGTTCGTGACCTTCGTCAACACCGATTACAACAACATCCTGGCCACCGGGCTGACCGGTGAGGGTGGGCCCGATGTGGCTCAGCTGCGTGCCTACGGGGGGCTCCAGCCCCTGGTGGAGGCCGGCCAGCTGGTCCCCTTGGACGGGAAGGTGAAGACCCTTTCCAACTTCTCCCCCGACATCTTGAAAGGGGCCATGGGCGTCAAGGACGGGCACATCTACGGCGTGCCCTTCGGCATCCAGGCCGTCGCTGCCTACTACAACAAGGGCATTTTCAACAAACTGGGCCTGAGTGAACCGAAGACGTGGGATGAGTTCATCAACGTGTTGGAGACCCTGAAGAAGGAAGGGTACATCCCTCTGGCCGTGCCCGCGAAGGACACGTGGATGCTGCCCATTGTCCACGACGCGGTGGGCGCGCCTCGCTACGGCGGCCCGGAATTCGAGAAGAAGGTCCTCGCCGGGGAGACGGACTTCACCGACCCCAACTATGTGGCCTCCATCCAGTTGGTGAAGGACCTGCAGCCCTACATGCCCGAGAACGTGGTCGGTGTGGGCTACCAGGATTCCCGCACCCTCTTCCTGACCGAGCGCGCGGGCATCTTCATCGGCGGTTCCTTTGAGGTGGGCTTCTGGCGCAACCAGGGGCCGGAGCTGGACCTGGGCGTGTTCCGGGTTCCGCCGCCGCCGGACTCCGTGATCGACCACTCCCTGACCCCCGGTTGGATGGACGGTTCCTACGGCGTCAACGCGCACAGCGACGCGAAGGAAGAGGCCATCAAGCTGGTGGAGTGGATGGGGACGCCCGAATTCGGCCAGCTGTTCACCGAGAAGATCAAGCAGCTTTCCCCGCTGCCGGGCACCAAGCCCACGGATCCCCTCCTCGCCCAGTTCGCCAAGTTCTACGAGGAGACGCCTACTCCCTACCTGATGCTCGTGGACTTCCGCTACGGAAGCCCTTCGGGGAGCACCTTGCTGGGGAACGGCATCCAGAAGATGCTGTTGGGCGAGATGACCGCGGAAGAGGTGGCCCGCAGCGTTCAGGAAGGCATCTCCCAGTGGTTTAAGCCGAAGAAATCCGGTCAATAAGTCCATCGAGGAACACATTGGGGGCGGTCGACTACCGGCCGCCCCCTTGTCACAGGAGAGCGTGGGGAATGGGTGGATTCCGCATAGGGGGCAAAGGTCGTAAACGCACTCGAGGCGTGGGGCATCAGGCGCCCCACTGGAGTATCATTGCCTTGTTCATCCTGCCGGCCTTTCTTCTCTACACCGTCTTCATGGTCTGGCCCCTGTTTCAGTCCCTCTACTTCAGCCTGTTCGAGTTCAAAGGACTGGCGCGGGGGAGTTTTGTGGGCCTACGGAATTTCCGAGAGCTGTTGACCCGTTATCCGTTGAACGAACAATTGCCTCGGGCCTTCCTGCACAACGTCTACTTCTTCATCGGCACCATGCTGGTCCAGAACACCATGGGGCTCCTGTTGGCCCGATTGCTCTACGCACCCCGATGGGGCAAGCGGTTCTTCCAAGTCGTCTACACCATGCCCTACCTCATCAGCGCGCTGGTGGTGGGATACCTGTGGAGTCTCATGCTCAACCCCCTCTTCGGCCCCATCAACTACATCCTGCGGGCTGTGGGATTGGGCTCCTGGGCCCGCCCCTGGTTAGGGGATCCCCACACCGCCCTCACAGCCATCATCCTGGTGAACGCCTGGCAGTGGGTCGGATTCCCCATGCTCCTCTTCTCCGCGGGGTTGACCAACATCAGCGATGAGATCCGGGAGGCCGCGCGGATCGACGGGGCCACCAGTTGGCGGCTCTTCTTCCACATCGAACTCCCCCTTCTCCTGCCGGTGATCGGGATCGTGACCGTGCTCACGTTCATCGGCAACTTCAACGTCTTTGGCATCGTTTGGGCGATGGGCGGAGTGAACGGGGAACCCGCGGGTTCGACCGACGTGCTGGGGCTGGTCTTCTACCGCACCGCGTTTCGTGGAGGTGTGGACGCGTTTGGCCTGGCTTCGGCCCTGGCTGTGTTGATGTTCATCTTCATCTTTGGCGTTTCCCTCTTCATGCTCGGACGATTTCGTAAGTGGGAGGAACACCTCACATGAAAGGGCAAAGAACCGGGGCCTTGCGCCGGATATCGTGGACCACGTTGGCGACACAGGTGTTGTTGTGGGGATACGCGGCCATTGTGCTCTTCCCCCTCCTCTTGGTGGTGAGCAGTGCCCTGCGTCCCACCCGGGAGATCTTCAAAAATCCCGTTGGCCTTCCCAAATCCCCGAGCTTCGACAGCTTTGTGCGGGCCTGGGAGCAAGCCAACTTCAACGTGTACTTCTTCAACTCCCTGCTCATTACCGTCTCCTCCGTCCTCCTGGCCACGGCCGTGGCCGCTCTGGCCAGCTACATGTTGGGACGCTACACTTTCACGGGGAGTCGTTTCCTCACCGCGTACTTCCTGGCCGGGCTCATGCTGCCCTTCCGCCTGGCCATCGTTCCCCTCTTCCTCCTCCTGAACAACATGGGGTTGATCGACAACCGATTGGGGCTCATTCTGGTCTACGCGGCCACGGGGATTCCTTTCTCCATCTTCGTCCTTTCCGCGTTCTTCCGGCAGCTGCCGCGGGAGCTGAGCGAGGCGGCCCGCATTGACGGTGCGGGGGAGTTCACCATCTTTGGCCGCATCATGCTCCCATTGGTGCGTCCGGCCCTAGCCACGGTCATCGTCTTCCAGTTTGTGCCCTTGTGGAACGACTTCTTCTTCCCCCTGGTCCTCTTGCGTTCCACCAACAAATGGACCCTGCCTGTGGGCATGACCCGGTTTTTCGGTGAATTTCAGACAGACTGGTCCACCCTCTTCGCGGGGTTGATCATCACCACCCTCCCCCTCATCCTGATCTTCCTCCTGGCGACCAAACAGATCATCGCCGGGCTGACCGCGGGCATAGAGAAGTAGGGGGCCTGGGCGCGGCTTGACCGATGCCGCCCTTTTGACACCCCCGGTCCCTTGTGATACAATCCGGTCCAGATCGGTCTAGACCACCACAGGGTGAAGACATGTTACCGTTACGGCCGGTTCGCCGGGACAGTGCCGAACCCTTATACCTGCAGATCCGCAACTCCCTCCTGCAGGCCATCCGGGATGGAGTGTTGAAGCCCGACCAGCGGGTTCCCTCCGAACGCGAGCTGAGCGAACTCATCGGCGTCAGCCGCATGACCGTTCGGCAGGCCCTGCAGACCCTCATTACAGAAGGCGTCCTCTACACTGTCCCGGGCAAAGGCACCTTTGTCTCCTGTGGTCCCAAGATCGAGCAGAACCTGCAACGCCTCTCCGGGTTCACCGAATCCGTCCGGGCCCAGGGCATGACCCCCGGGTCTCGGGTTCTGGAAGTCCGGATCATCGAAGCCGGAGAGCACGAAGCCCAATACCTCAACCGTCCGGTCGGCACCCCCCTCGTCCGCATTGTGCGTCAGCGCCTGGTCGACGACGTGCCCGTGGCCCTGGAAAGCTCCCACCTGGAAGCGGCCCGCTTTCCGGGCCTGGACCAGATCGACTGGGCCCACAGCTCCCTCTACCAAGTACTCCAAACCCGGTACAACGTGGTCCTGGTCCGCGCACAGCAGATCATGGAAGCCCAGGAAGCGGACGAGACAGTAGCGCCCCTGTTGGGCCTGGAAGTGGGCAAACCCGTCCTGACCATGGAGCGGGTGACATACGCCGCGGACAACATGCCCGTGGAATACGTCCACTCCTTCTACCGGGCCGACCGGTTTCGCCTGAAAGTCATCCTCTACATGGATGGCCATACTGCAAAGGGGGCGGTTGCCAACGTATACCGCCCGCACACGGAGTAAAAACGCGTTCCATGAGCGTGGCCTTTGGGCTGGACCGAGTCGTCGCAGAACCGCCGCCCCTCCTCTTGGAGGGGCCTGTCGGCGTGGTGACCAACCGGGCCGCGACCACGGCCACGCTGGAGGACGCGGTCATCGCGTTGGCCCGAATAGGCGTCCAATGGGCCGCGATTTTCGCACCTGAACATGGGTTCTCAACAGCCCTCCCCGCGGGGCACCAAGTGGCCTCCGCGGTGGAAAGCCGGACCCGCGTGCCCCTTTACAGCCTGTACGGGGAAGCCTGGGCTCCACCACCGGAGATTTTAGCCGATCTCACCGCGTTGGTGGTGGACCTGCCCGACGTGGGCGCGCGCATGTACACGTACGTGAGCACCGTCATCCACGTCCTGCGCGCGGCCGCCCGGGCCGGAGTCCCCGTGCTCCTCCTGGACCGGCCCAACCCCATCAACGGGGTCCAGGTGGAAGGGCCCATCCTGGAGGACGCGTACACATCCTTCGTGGGCATGTTGCCGGTTCCGGTGCGGCACGGGCTGACCCTGGGAGAACTGGCGCACGTGGCCAACAACGTCCTGGACATCGGGGCTCAGCTGCACGTGATCCCTGTGTCCGGCTGGCAACGGTCCATGGGGTTCGACGCGTGGGGTCGCCCTTGGGTGCCCCCATCGCCCAACATCCCCCACGGGGAGACGGCCTTGCTCTACCCGGGCATGAGCCTCATCGAGGGCACCAACCTGTCCGAAGGGCGGGGGACTCCCTACCCCTTCGCGGTGGTAGGAGCCCCCTGGTTGGACCCCGACGCGTTGGCCCGTCGCTTGAACGCGTATCCGTTGCCGGGCGTGCGCTTTCGACCCGTGTCCTTTACGCCCTGTGCGGACAAACACCGGGGACACCTGTGCCACGGCGTGCAGGTCCACATCACGGATCCGCGGGCCTTCCGGCCCGTCCGGACCGGGATCGCGGTCCTGCTGGAGGCCCGGGCCCAGGACCCTGACGCGTTCGCGTTTCTCCCACCCCGAAGGGCGGGGGAAACAACTCACTTCGACCGGCTCATCGGCAACGGGCACGTGCGTGCCCAGGTCGAAGCGGGCGCGCGGTGGGAGGAAATCGTCGGGCCGTGGGAGAGGGAGGAGCGCGCGTTTCTCACGTGGCGTCAGCCGTACCTCCTGTACCCTTAGAGACGTGGCTGCCCAGGCGTTTCAGCAAGAGGACCCGGAGGGCGGACGGCCGACTGTCGGGCGTCCGTCGTCCCCATACGTGGATGTCGGCACGTCCGCGAGGGCGGGGACGTGGGGCATCTTCAACATGAGGAGGCCGGTTGGATTTCGTCATCGGAGTGGACGGCGGCGCGACCAAGACCGCAGCCGTCATCCTGGATAGGGAAGGACATGTGTTGGGTCGCGGCCAGAGTGCCGCAGCAAATCCCTTTGTCGTGGGGTGGGAAGGGGCTCGCGAGGCCATCCTCGCCGCGGTGACCGCGGCCGCCCGGGACGCGGGCGTGCAGGTGGACCGGGCTCAGGCCATGACGTGGGCCCTGGGCGGCGTGGAGCGTCCCGCGGAGCGGCAGAAGGCCTTGGCCCTGGCCCAGACCATGGTGCCGGGCGTGCCCGTCCGTGTGGAGAACGACGCGCTGGCCGCGCTCGTCGGCGGGCTGGGCGTGCCCCGGGGCATGGTTCTCATCGCGGGCACGGGCATGATCGCCTACGGCCGGGGGGAGGATGGCACTTCGGCCCGGGCCGGAGGCTGGGGGTATGCCCTGGACGTGGGAAGTGCCCACGCGCTGGCCCTGGCCGGGCTGCGCGCAGTCCTGCGGGACGGGGAAGGGTCGGATCTGCCCACCCGCTTGCGCACCCTACTCCTCCGGGCGTTGGACCTGGAACAACCGAACCAGGTGATTCCCTGGCTCTACGCGGCGGACCGGTCCCACGCGGAGGTGGCCGCGTTAGCCCCCTGGGTCGTCCGGGCCGCGGCCGAAGGGGATACGGTGGCCGCGGATCTGGTGGCCGAGGCCGCGGATGTGTTGGCCGCGCTGGTCGCGTCGGTGGCCCGGCGTCTCTTCCCGGGTGAGGAGGATGTGCCCCTCGTGCTGAGTGGGGGCCTGCTCCTGGGGGAGCCCTTTTACCGGGACGCGGTGGCCCAGTCCATTCGGACCCAGGTGCCCCGGGCGCGGCTCTTCCTGCCCTACGCGGACGCGGCCGTGGGCGCGGCCCGACTGGCGTGGGAGATGGTGGGGCAGACGTTGGAGCCCTATCCGGCTCCCTCCTTGGACCGGGAGGAGGGCCCGTGGGCCAGTGAATCCCGCAACGTGTTCACCCGCGAGCTGGACCGGCGGTCCGACGAGCAGGTGGTGGGGCTCATGCACGTGGAGGACCGACGGGCCGTGCGCGCGGTGCGGGCCGTGCTGCCGGACATCGCGCGGGCGGTGGACGCGATCGCGGCGCGCATGGCCCAGGGCGGGCGGCTTATCTACGTGGGCGCGGGCACATCAGGACGCCTGGGCGTGTTGGACGCGTCCGAGTGTCCCCCCACCTTTGGGGTGGATCCCGATGTGGTCGTCGGCGTCATTGCGGGCGGGGATGTGGCCCTGCGCCGGGCCGTGGAGGGCGCGGAAGATGTGGCCGAAGATGGGGCCCGGGCCGTGGCCGACCTGAACGTGGGCCCCTTGGACACGGTGGTGGGGATTACGGCCAGTGGGCGCACGCCCTACGTGTTGGGCGCGTTGGAGGAGGCCCGACGGCGGGGCGCCCTAACCGTGGGGGTGATTTGCAATCTGCCCGCTCCCGTGGCAGACTTAGCCGAGATCACCATTGCCCCCCTCGTCGGACCGGAAGTCATCACGGGTTCCACCCGCCTGAAGGCCGGTACAGCTCAAAAGCTGGTGTTGAACATGTTGAGCACCGCGACCATGATCCGGTTGGGCAAGGTGTACGACAACCTCATGGTCGATGTCCAACAGGACAACGAGAAACTGCGGGCACGGGCCCGACGTATTGTTATGGAAGCCACAGGCGTGGACGTGGAAACGGCCGCGTCCGCGCTTCAGCAGAGCGGAGGAGACGTCAAAGTCGCGATTGTGAGTCTTTTGACCCAACGCCCACCCGGGGAAGCCCGGGAACGCCTGCTACGTTCCGGAGGTCGCATCCGGGAAGCCATCCACAGCTAAACCCCGGATGCCGGACGTATCTGGACTTTGGACAAACGCCCTTGGGAGGATTTCACGTAACACAGCGGCATTGCCGCGGGGTTCCCACACCCTCGCAGCGGGCCGAAACATGCCCTCCCAGGGCAGGGAGGACGAAGTCCAGGACGCATTCGTGTATCACGCATTTGGAGGCCGTGTATGACAACCACATCGCTAGCCCAGTCGACGCCATCCCGCCGGTTCGATGTGCTGTACTGGCTGAGGCGCCTGTCCCGGAATTTCATCTTGCGCCGCGTGCTCATGGCGTTGGCCAAGATCTACGTGGTCATCACGCTCACTTTCTTCATCGTGCGCCTGATGCCCACGAACCCCATTGAGGCCTACGTCAACGAGCTGATCGACCAGTACGGGTTCACCTACCAGGAAGCCCGGGACCAGGCCGCCGCGCTGTACGGCATCGACCTGGAAGCGTCGCTGTGGACCCAGTACCTGGAGTACATGAAGAACTTGCTCCACGGGGACTTGGGCACTTCCTACCGGTCCAAGGGCACACCGGTGGCCAAGATGATCGCCAAGTTCCTGCCTTGGACCTTGTTCAGTGTGGGGGTGTCCTTGCTCATCAGTTTCACCTTGGGCATGCTCCTGGGCATGATTATGGCCTACCGTCGAGGTTCTGTCCTCGACCATGTACTAACGACCATCGCCTCGATTTTCAGCTCCATCCCCAACTACTTGGTGGGCATGATGATCCTGGTGTTTCTGGGGGTGCAGTGGAAGATCTTCCCCATCACCAAGATGCGTGGGGCCATGTCCCCCGGCATGAAGCCGGAGCTCTCCTGGGCTTTCATCAAGGACATCTTCTACCACGCGACCATGCCCATCCTCACCTATGTGTTGACAACCATCGGTGGGTGGATGCTGGCCATGAAGAGTAACACCATCAACACCCTGGGGGAGGATTATGTGACGGTGGCCAAGGCCCGGGGGCTGAAGGAAAGTCGCATCATCACCTCCTATGTGGGACGGAACGCGTCCCTGCCCCTGTTCACCCAGTTGGCCATCAGCATCGGGTTTATCGTCGGCGGTTCCGCGCTCATCGAGTTCATCTTCGTGTACCAGGGTGTGGGGCAGTTGCTGCTGAACAGCATTAACTACCGGGATTATCCGGTCATGCAAGGGGTGTTCTTGGTCATCACCATTGCGGTGATTTTGGCGAACTTCTTGGCGGAGTTCGTGTACGGCTGGTTGGACCCGCGCATTCGGGTCCAGTGATGTCGGCTCGCCTTGCGAAGGCGTTGTGTGGATGATAATGAGCGGCAGGAAGCCGCGATTGCTCGTGAGATATAGGAGGGCTTGATGTCATCGTTCTGGCAGAATGTACGGAGAACGTTTCGCTTGCTGACCTACAACAAGGTCGGGTTCATCGGCCTGTTGGGGGTGATATTCTTCATTCTCCTCTCCTTTGTGGGGCCGTATGTGGTGCCCCTGGACACGCAGACGAAGGTGGATAAGATCTACCAGCCTCCTTCGTCGGAATTTTGGTTGGGGACCGATTCCGAAGGTCGGGATATCTTCTCCCAGATCGTGCACGGGGGGAAGGATGTGTTGGTGGTCGCGTTCCTGGCAGGATTTATTTCCACCACCATTGCCGTGCTCTTTGGGTCGCTAAGCGCGCTGGCCGGCGGCTGGGTGGATAACGCGATCATGGCCTTGGCCGATATTGTGTTGACCATTCCCCAGTTCCCTCTCCTCGCGGTGCTGGCCGGGTTGGTGAAGTTCAACAATGTGACCCTGCTGGCGCTGATCTTAGGGGTACTCTCGTGGCCCGCTCTCACCCGCGCCATCCGCGCGCAGGTGTTGTCCCTGCGGGAACGGGAGTTTGTGGAGGCCGCCCGCGCGCTGGACTTGGGCACCCGGCACATCATCTTGAAGGAGATCTTGCCCAACATGATGAGTTACATCGCGATCAACCTCATCTTCGCGATGACCGCCGCGATCTACGCCCAAGTCGGTCTCGTGTTCCTGGGCCTGGTGCCCTTCTCCGGCAGCAACTGGGGGGTGATGCTCAGCCTGGCCTGGACCCGCGGCGCGATTTTCTACAAGGGGAGCCTGTGGTACATCATGGCTCCTGTGGCGGCCATTGCCCTGTTCCAGCTGTCGCTCGTCTCCTTCACCCGACTGCTGGAGGAGATCTTCAACCCGCGGTTGCGGACCAGTGTGTGACGGGAGAAGAGGGGCTGCATGTTGACGCGGTGACGCGTTGTGTATTACCCATCAGGCATTACGCATCACATGTGACGTGTGGAGGATAGATGAAATCTGCAACTGAGAACGTACCGTCGGATGGGCAGTTCACCCTGAAGGTCGAGGACCTGTGGGTCACGTACCTGGCGGAGCGCGGTAAAGTGAAGGCCGTGCGGGGGGTCTCCTTCACCTTGCGGCCGGGGGAGACTTTGGCCTTCATCGGCGAAAGCGGGTGCGGGAAGACGACCTTGGGCCTGTCGTTGATTCGACTGCTTCCCAGCACAGCCGAGGTGGAAAAGGGCCACATCCTCTACCGCCGGGACACGGAGGTCATGGATGTGCTCCAGATGAACGACCGGGAGTTGCGCCAGTTCCGGTGGAAGGAGTGCGCGATGATCTTCCAGGGCGCGCAGAACGCGTTCAACCCGGTCCTGCGCATCTGGGCCCAGGTCCTGGACACCGCCCGGTCCCACGGGGTGACGAACAAAAAGGAAATCCGCCAACGCATGGAGGACCTGTTCCGCCTGGTCCAGTTGGAGCCGGAACGGGTGTTGCGCGCGTATCCCCACCAGTTGAGCGGCGGGATGCGCCAGCGTGTGCTCATCGCGTTGGGCTTGCTCCTGAAGCCGCCCTTGGTGATCTTGGACGAGCCCACCACGGCCCTGGACATTTTGACACAGCGTTCCGTCATCGATGTGCTACGGGACATCAAGGAGAAGATGGACTTCTCCCTTATCTTGATCTCGCATGACTTGTCGCTGGCCGCGGAACTGGCCGACCGGGTGGCCACCATGTACGCGGGGAAGTTGGTGGAAGTGGCAAACGTGTGGGACACCTATTACCATCCCCTGCACCCCTACACCGTGGGGTTGATCCACGCGGTGCCTACCCTGGCCGGGGAGCGGGAAGAGCTGATCTCCATTCCCGGTTCTCCCCCCGACTTGATCGACCCACCGAAGGGGTGCGCGTTCCACCCCCGGTGTCCCTATGCCACGGAGAAGTGCCGCACCGAGGAGCCGCCCTTGATCCCGGTAGCCCAGGACCATGAGGTGGCCTGTTGGCACTGGCAGCAGGTGCAGGAAGACGGCGGTCAGCGCATGATGGTATACTCGGAGGCGAAAGCAGGATGACACAACACACAAACGGGGTCCTCGAACTCGTTCACGTGGAGCGTACCTTCAAGGTCGGACGCCGTTTCGTCCGAGTGCTGGATGATATTTCCTTTTCCATTGGGAAGGGGGATATCCTGTGCCTGGTGGGGGAGAGTGGCTGCGGCAAGACCACCACGGGCAAAATCGTGGCCGGTTTGCTCCCTCCCACAGGTGGGGAGATCCGCTTTTTGGGGCAGAACGTGTGGGAGATGAACAAGGAGGAGTTCCGCCATTACCGACGGGCCGTGCAGATCATCCACCAGGACCCGTACTCCTCCCTGAACCCGACGCAGCGGGTGTCCACGATTCTGACCGCACCCCTGCTGCGGCACGGCATCGCGCGCAATCACAAGGAGGCCAAGGAGAAGGCCTTGGAGCTCTTGCGGATAGTGGACCTGACGCCGCCGGAGGATTTCTACAACAAGTATCCCCACCAGTTGAGCGGCGGCCAGCGTCAGCGGGTTTCCGTGGCCCGCGCGCTCACGGTCAACCCGGAGTTCCTGGTGGCCGATGAGGCCGTGTCCATGTTGGATGTGTCCATCCGGGTGAGTCTGTTGCAGATGCTGGAGCGGTTGCGGAATCAGATGGGGGTCGCGTACCTGTTCATCACCCACGACCTGGCCGTGGCCAAGTACTTCGCGTGGGAAGGGCGCATCGCGGTCATGTACCTGGGGCGGATCGTGGAGATCGGCCCAACGCCCCAAATCATCAACAACCCGCGGCACCCGTACACCAAAGCGCTCCTCTCCGCGATTCCCGAAGCGGATCCCAAGGCGACCCGTTCCAAGGAGCGGGTGCACCTCCGCAGTCTGGATGTGCCCAGTTTGCTGAATGTGCCCAGCGGGTGTTCCTTCCACCCCCGCTGTCCCCTGTACGAGGCGGGCCTGTGTGACGCGACCGTGCCCCAACTGGTGGACGTGGGGGATGGGGTGCAAGTGGCCTGTCATGTGGTGGCCCGGGAGCAGGGCGTGGCATGAGTCCGGAGATCGGCAAGATCGCGACGAAATTCGCGTTGTTCCTGATTGTGACCGCGCTGTTGACCATGTGGTGGGTGGAACGGGACAGCGCGGAGTTCATTGTGTTGGTTCTCGTCATCGCGCTGGGCGTGTTGATGCTCGGAGCGGTGGCGTTGTTCGCCCGCATAAGTCAAAGGTAGCCAAACATCCCGACATGAAGATGTGTACCCGATTCTGGAAAGGGGGTGATAGCCTCAACAAGAGGAGATCGGTCGAGTTTTCCGACGTGTTGTCCCCCAGTGTTCAACTCATCATGTAGGACATTTCAAAAGGAGGAGATGTCATGTCCAAGATGTATCGGTTTTTCGTGGTTCTGCTCATCTTGAGCGTGTTGGTGGTGGGATGCTCGCAGGCGACTCCTGCGCCAACCCAGGAGAAGCCCGCTCCCACGAAGGCAGTGGAACAGCCGACGAAGGCTTCGGAACCCACAAAGGCACCTGAACCGACGAAGGCTCCTGAGAAGCCCAAGGCCGTGAGTGAGTTCCACGGCGCATGGCCCTACAAGGTGCCGCCCGAGGGGCATTACAACACCTACGTGCCCAACGCGATCAGCCTGGGCATTTACTGGGATGTGATGCAGATGCCGGGCGCGATGTACCTGTGGGCCAAGGACGAGTGGTTCCCCTTGATGTACACGTCCTGGGAATTCGTGCCGGACAAGGACCTCTTTGTGGTGCACCTGCGCAAGGGCGCGAAGTGGTCCGACGGCTCGGACTTCACCGCGAAGGACGTGGTGACCACCTTTGACGTGGGCCGTCTGTTCAAGTGGACGGTCTTCAAGTACGTGGACACGGTCAAGGCGGTGGATGACTACACGGTCGAGTTCCACATGCACACGCCGTCCACCGTGGTCCAGCGCTACGTGCTGAAGGAGCGCGTGCGCCCTGCGTCCACCTACGGCGAGATCGCGAAGAAGGTGGAAGACCTGATGGCCGCGGGCAAGGGCTCCGACTCGGATGAGTGGAAGGCCCTGCAGAAGGAGGCCACGGACTTCCGGCCCGAGGCTCTGGTGGCCAGCGGTCCCTACATGATCGACCCCGATTCCATCACCGAGGCCCAGTTGACCCTGGTGAAGAACGACAAGTCCTGGATCGCGGATCAGGTGAACTTCGACAAGCTGGTCATCTTCAACGGCGAGACCCCGACGGTGACGCCGCTGGTGCTGGCCGGCGACATCGACTACGCGACCCACGGCTTCCCGCCCGCGACGGAGAAGCAGTTCATCGAGCAGGGCATCCGCATCGCGCGGCCGCCCATCTACTCCGGTCCGGCCATCTACTTCAACCATGACATCTACCCGCTGAACCGGGTGGAGGTGCGGCAGGCCATCGCGTACGCGATCAACCGCGCGGAGAACGGCACCGTCTCCCTGGGCGAGTCGGGCAAGGCGGTGAAGTACATGGTGGGCTTCAGCGACACCCTGGTGCCGCTGTGGCTGAGCGAGGATCAGATCGCGAAGCTGAACACCTATGACTACAACACGGCCAAGGCCGAAGAGCTCCTCAAGAGCATCGGCTTCAAGCGGGGCGACGATGGCGTGTGGGTGGATGACAAGGGGAAGAAGATGGAATTCGAGTTGACCTTCCCCGCGGAGTACGCGGACTGGTCCGCGGCCGGCCAGAACGCGGCCGAGCAGCTGACCAAGTTCGGCATCAAGATCACCCCGCGCGGCGTCCAGTTCCAGCAGCACCCGACGGAAATCCGCCAGGGCAAGTTCCAGATGGCCATCCGCCACTGGGGTTCCAGCACCAACCCGCACCCGCACTTCGCGTACGAGGGTGTGCTCTTCCGCTACAACTACATCGGGAGCACCGAGGGTAAGGGCATGAACTTCCCCATGAAGCAGATGGTGGACGGCCAGGAAGTGGACCTGGAGAAACTCATCGTGGACTCCGCCAAGGGTCTGGATGAGAACGCGCAGAAGGAGAACGTGGCCAAGGTGGCCTATGTGTTCAACAAGCTGCTGCCCGTCGTTCCTCTGTGGGAGCGCTACGGCAACAACCCGGTGAACGAGAAGGAGCGCGTCACCAACTGGCCGCCTGATGACCACTACCTCCTGAAGAACTCCGCGTACGGCGACAACTTCGTGATCATCGCGCTGCTTCAGGGCATGCTCGAGCCCATCCAGAAGTAACGCGATCCACGAAAACTCAACGAACGTGAACTGTCGGCCGGTGGGGGAGATCCTCTCCCACCGGCCGACGCGCATAGAATAACATCGGCGCCCCGCCAAGGCGCGGCGCCGCGTGGGTCAAGACCGGCCACCGCACGCGAAATGCTTGTTCTGTCGGTCAATCCGCCGAACATGTATCCGACCCTCATACCGGATACGGACACCCAGGAGGTTATCATGACATCCACACAAGGATGGCTCTTGTTCCCGGTTCCCCGATCTGTGGAGGAGACCGGCCACATCTTTTCCCTGCCCCAGGACATGCTCATTGTCATCAACGCCCCCCGGGCCGCGGATGTGCGGTTCACTGCACACCGGCTCCAGGCCGCCCTCGCGACCCACGCGGGCGTGCACTGGGAGGTGGTGGCGAGCACGGCCGTGCCCCGGGAGCAGATGGGCGCGGTGCTCAGCGTGGTCCCCGGCGCGGTGCGCCATCCCCAAGGCTATGAGTTGACCATCACCGAACAGGGCATCCACGTGGTCGCGGACGCGCCCGCTGGCGTGTTCTACGCGGTGATGACCTTGACTCAAATTCTCCAACAGCGGGGGCGAACCTTGCCTACCGTGCGCATCCGCGATTGGCCGGATTTCCCCAACCGGGGGGTCATGCTGGACATCAGTCGGGATAAGGTGCCCACGATGGAGACCCTCTACGCGCTGGTCGATCTCCTCGCGTCCTTCAAGGTCAACCAGTTCCAACTGTACACGGAGCACACCTTTGCCTACCGCAACCACCCGACGGTCTGGGCCGAAGCGTCCCCCCTGACCGGGGAGGAGATCCTGGCCCTGGACGCGTACTGCCGTGAGCGGTTCATCGAACTCGTGCCCAACCAGAACACTTTCGGCCACATGCGGCGCTGGCTCGTTCACGATGAGTATCGGGATCTGGCCGAATGCCCCGAGGGGTGCGATACCCGCTGGGGCTACTTCGACGAGCCCTTCAGCCTCAACCCCCTGGACCCCCGCAGTCTGGATCTGGTGCGCGATTTGCTGGATGAGTTGCTCCCCCACTTTTCCAGTCGGCAGGTGAATGTGGGGTGCGATGAGACGGTGGATTTGGGCCGGGGACGCAGTAAGGAGGCGGTGGAGAAGTACGGGGAAGGTCGGGTGTACCTGGATTTCCTGCTCAAGATCTACCGGGAGGTGAAGGCCCGGGAGCATACGATGATGTTCTGGGGCGATATCATTGTCCAGCATCCGGACCTGGTGCCGGAGTTGCCCCGGGATGTGATCGCGCTGGAATGGGGGTACGAGGCGGATCATCCCTTTGACGCGCACGGCCGAATTTTCGCCGCGTCGGGGGTGCCTTTCTACGTGTGCCCGGGCACGTCCACGTGGAACGCGATCGCGGGGCGCACGGAGAACGCGATGGGTAATTTGCGCAACGCGGCGGAGAACGGGCTCAAGCACGGTGCCGTGGGTTATTTGAACACGGATTGGGGGGATAACGGGCACTGGCAGCCGTTGCCCGCGAGTTTCCTGGGCTTTGTCTACGGCGCGGGGGTCTCGTGGACTTATGAGGCGAGCCGGGATGCGGATATGGTCGCGGTGTTGAACCGGTTCGTGTTCCGGGATCGGGCCGGGGTGATGGGGCGGATTGCCTTTGACCTGGGGAACGCGTATCAGGTGCCGGGCGTGCGGAATTTCAACGGCTCCATCCTCTTCCGCATTCTCCAGTGGCCGCCGGAGCGCATTGCCGAATATCAGGGCCTGACCGAGGAGGGATTGCGTCGGGCACTGGCGTACATCGATGAGGTCATGGCGGCCCTGGACGAGGAGGATATGGACCGCCCGGACGCGGACTTGATCAAGCGGGAGTTCGCCTGGGCCGCGGACATGCTCCGGCACGGCGCGAAGCGGGGCATCTGGGCCCTGGGCAAGGCCCGGGGCGAGGAGGATGTGGCATTACGGGAAGAATTGGCCCGGGACGCGGAGCGGCTGATGGCGGAGTACCGGGATCTGTGGCACGCGCGCAATCGGCCCGGTGGGTTCAAGGACAGCCTGGCCCGCATGGAGAAGATGGCGGAGGATTATAAGTAACGATTGACGATTAATGAGTAACGATTAAGGGGGGTGGCTGAAGGGCGAAGTCGGCCGGGAGGGGGGAGGTCTAACGAGTAACGAGTAACAAGTAAGGGCGGAAGATCATCATAAGCCGTGTGGGGCATGACCACATGTGGCGGTTCACGAACGGTAGAGGCGCACGGCCGTGCGCCCCTACCTTAATCGTCATCCGTGTGTATTCTGTCCGTCAATCACACCCCACACAAAAATCCGTGGCCCCTGTACGGGAACCACGGATTTTTGTGTGGGGGATGCGACCCCGGGCCCGGTTCATTCCGAGCCCGGGATTGAATGCCCTTCTTACCGGATGTCCTCCAGGCGTGGGAGGGGCATCCGCGGCACGTCCGTGCGGGACGGCCCCACCCGCTCTGCCTGGACCACCCGGCGCCAGCGGTAGGTCTTGGCCTCCTTGTCGTACTCCTCACAGGTGATCAGCGTCACCCAGGTCCCGTCCTTGTTCTCCAGCACATGGCCGTCGTCCGGCGCGACCCGGAACGACCGACGCACCTGGTAGGTGTACTCCCGGCCCCAAGCCTGGATGTGGATGACGTCGCCGGGGCGCAGGGTGCTGAGTTTGTCGAAGGGACCGGGCAGGCCGGAGGCCAGGGTCACGTGACCGGCCAGGACCGTGTTCCCCTTGTGCGTGGGGAAGGCGGTGCCTTCCAGCCACCCGATTTGTGTCCACAGCCAACTCACATCCCACGTCTCTCCCTGTTTCCGGACCCGGAAGATGGGGGCGTGCACTCCCAGCTTCGGGATGTCCAACCACAGGTCGGACGTGGGTTGCTTCTGGGTGGGTTGGGTCTGGCGCGGTCGGGTTTCGACAGGGGAGAAGCCTGTCTTGGGCAGGATGGGCTTGGTCACCCGCGTGGGAGGCTGGGCAGGTGGCCGCTTGTGCACGTTCGCCAGGGCCGTGATGGGCAGGCCCATGGCCACGTTCTGGTCCCGGAAGTCCACCGCACCGTCCCCGTTGGCATCCCACTGCCCGGATGTGCGATTGTCCAGGGCGGTCAGGTTGGGGTCGGTGACTTTGACCCGGAAGGTGATGATCACTTCATTTTGGGCGGCTTCTTCTGTGGTGGCACCGGCATCCGGGCCGATGAAGCCGACCCATTCCACCTGCCGAGCGTCCTTGTTGTAGGCACAGACGTAGGTGACCGACGAGCCCATGGCCTCGCAGTGGAGACTGCCTTCGATGAACTCTGTGCCCTCTTGCAGCGGGTCAACGATGTGCACCCGCAGGCGGACGTAGTTGTGGGCGTTGATCCACACTTGGCGCCATTCCACGATGGGCCACTGGTCCACCATGCCTACCTTCTTCACATACGGCGGATCGAGGTGAGGTGCGGGTGGTGGTGGCGGCGGTGGTGCCGCGGGTGTGGGCTCCACGGTTGGTGTTGCCGTCGGTACCGGTGTGGGCGTAGGCGGTGCCGCGGTGGGTGTTGGCGTAGGCGGCACAGCCGTGGGTGTGGGCGTCGGTGTCGCCGGCACCGGCGTGGGTGTCGGTGTGGCCGGTACAGGGGTCGGTGTGGGTGTGGGAGGTACCGGCGTGGGAGTGGGTGTGGCCGGTGCCGGTGTGCCCGTAGCCGGTACCGGCGTGGGCGTGGGTGTGTTGGTCGGCACCGGTGTCGCGGTCGGCGGCTCCGGTGTGGGCGTCGGCGTGGGCGGCACCGGTGTCTCCGTCGGCGTAGGCGTCGGTGTGGGCGTGTCCGTAGGAGCCGGCGTGGGTGTCGGTGTGTTCGTGGGTGTCGGCGTCGGCGTGTACGTCGGTGTCGGGGTGGGCGTGGGCAAGGGTGTGAACCCGAAGTTCAGGTAGTGCCACTGGAAGCAGCGATCGGGGATGTCCACGTAGTAGGTGACGTCGGTTGTGATGGCATACCCGTCGGGTATTTCCACGCTCACCGCGTAGGATCCCGGCGGCAGTCCACCGATCTGCCACCACCCATTGGCGTTGCTGCGAGTCTTCTTGGTCACTACGCCTTCTGCCCGCACCTCTACATTCGGAATGGTGGGTTCTTGGCCGTATTGGTAGATCCCGTCCTTGTTCACGTCTTCGAAGGTCACCCCGCCCAAGCTGGTCCAGCAAGGGGTGAAGGTGGGCGTGGGTGTGGGCGTGTTGGTCGGCGTCGGCGTCGGTGTGGGTGTAGGTGTGTTGGTCGGTGTGGGCACCGGCGTCGGCGTATCCGTTGGTGTCGGCGTAGGTGTGTTCGTCGGCGTCGGTGTGGGTGTAGGTGTGTCGGTGGGTGTAGGCACCGGCGTCGGCGTATCCGTTGGTGTTGGCGTGGGTGTGTTCGTCGGCGTCGGTGTGGGTGTGGGTGTGTCGGTGGGTGTGGGCACCGGCGTCGGTGTATCCGTCGGTGTGGGTGTGGGTGTGTCGGTCGGTGTCGGTGTAGGCGGCACCGGCGTGGGTGTGTTGGTCGGCACGGGCGTCGGCGTGGGCGTGTCGGTCGGTGTCGGTGTGGGCGTCGGTGTGGGTGTAGCCGTGCCCGTCGCGGTGGGTGCCGGTGTCGGTGTGGGTGTTTCCGTGGGCGTGGGTGTGGGCGTCGGCGTCTCCGTGGGAGTAGCCGTTGCCGTGGCTGTGCCCGTTGCAGTAGGCGCCGGCGTCGGCGTTTCGGTCGGTGTTTCCGTGGGTGTCGGCGTTGGTGTCTCCGTCGGGGTTTCTGTGGGCGTCGGTGTCGGCGTAGGCGTCGGCGTTTCCGTCGGCGTCTCCGTCGGTGTGGGTGTGGGGGTCGGTGTGGGCGTCGGGGTCGCACACGGCGAGATGGTCACCGTGTGGTCCTCGATCTCCCCCTTCCCCTTGGCGCCCGTGTCATCCCCGGCCGCGAGGCTTTGGTCGCTGATACGCAGCCGCAGGTACGTGGTCCCCTCCGTCATCCCGCTGGGCAGGGAGGACCAGGTGAGGGTGACCTGGGTGTTGTTGGAACCGTCCGGCACGCTCACGGACGTGAACTCCCCGTCGTCAAAGGTGCCGTTCTGGTCGAAGTCGATCCACCCGGCCAGCACCGCGGGCGATCCGCTCTGGTTCGTCACCGTCACCGTCACTGCATAGGAACTGGCGCATGTGAGAATGGGATCCAGCGCGACCGGCCCGTCCTCATCATCCGTGCCGTTGTTGTCATCCCCGTCCGCGTTGGTCGAATACTGACTGTCGTCCTCACTGTCCGGACCGTTGGGGCCCATGTACAGGGTGGAGACGATGATGTGGCTCGCGTCCCCGTAAGAATTGGGCGCGTCCCCGTGGTCCGCGGGCTCCGATTGGAACCCGAAGTCGAAGGTGAGGTCATCCTGGGCGTCGGGGAAGTTGTGGAGGGAGCCCGGAGCATCTTGGTTGCCGTTTTCGCCAGTGGGTAGGGAGATGGGGTCGGGGATGGTGAACTCGGGTCCCTCGACGGGAGAACCTGCGCCGCCGGGCTGGGAGCCGTCGGAGTCCTTGACGTCATCGCCGCCCTGGTTGGGCGAGACCGCGAGGGGTTTGGCGGATGGGGGCGATGGGATTTGGACCTGGTAGGTGCCCGGAGTGAGGCCGCAGAAGGAGTAGACGCCGTTGGCGTCGGTGGCGGCGGTGTAGAAGCGGTCATCGCCT